>NZ_JBDPMC010000160.1:0-5024 GCF_039871625.1 Micromonospora sp. B11E3
CTCCCCACACCCGACTTTTCCACGGCCTCGAAGACCAAGCGCACACGGCGTCAGCGAGCGACCGCACTCATTTTCAGCCCGGAACGGGCCCGCTCATAGAGCAGCCAAGGAACTTTTCCCATGATCGACAACGCGGTCTGGGTCTTGGACAGTTCGGCCTGCAGGCGGGCGTTCTCGCGCTGAAGACGGGCAAGTTCGGCCGTCTCGGCCTTCTTCGCCGCCCGCGCGGCCGACTGCCGCCGGTCCGTCAGACCAGCCGCGACTCCAGCGTCTCGGGCCTTGCGCCAGTCCAACAGGTGTGACCCGTACAGCCGTTCCCGGCGCAGGATCGCCCCGCGAGCCGCCGCATCCGGCGCCGCGTCGTACTCGGCCAGGATCCGCGCCTTGAACTCCGCGGTGAATGTCCGCCGCTGGGGCCGGGCGTCCAGATCCGGGCTCTCATAGGGCTTCGACGTCATACTGATGATCTCTTCTCGCGACCGTCCAGGAAGCGTATCTCCTGGTAGGCGGGCTGTCTCACATCAGCGTGACAGGGAGGGGGCGAGCGCGAAACCTGGCCACGTAAGCCAGACTGACGCCTGCCGAGCTGCGCCCGCCCGATCCGACGCACGACTTTCGGCAGAAGCGGATGCGGAGTGGCCCGCCGAAGCAGGGGCGCCCGTTACGTGGTGATACCGATCGCGGTTCGCGGACGTAGGACCCGGAGGTAACGGTCTCGCCGTCCGCTACGAAGCCACCGTGCATGAGCCCAAGATCAGGAACAGTTCAGCCGGTGAGACCCGATGAAGCGATCCCTGCGGACGAGGCGTGCCGCTCAATGTCGGGTTCGAGGTAGGTGGCCAGCCTCGACCCCTCCGCTCAGCGCGGCCCGGCGGCTGCCCGCCGACTCGCCTACGTTCCGAGGCCGAACTGTCGGACCCGACAGCCCCAGCCTCCGGCAGCCGCCGCCGCAGATCCGCCAGCCGCCGCAGATCCGCGACGATCGCCCACAGATCCGGACCAACTGTTCGCAGCAGGCAGCGGCACCAGCTTCAGGGAGCGCTTCAGGTGCCGCCGAGGCCATGGTGGGACGCGCTCATGTACGGCGGCGGTCCACGGCGACGAGGCGGCACCGGTGAGAGGGGTCGCCACGTCACCGCAGGGATCCGTTATCGGAGGTACCAGCTCCGCCAACGGCCCGCCGCGATGATAACCAAAGTCATCTAATTTCTCTAGCATGCGGCACCCGGACGGGCGGCTACGCGATCACGCCGACGATGAGGCGAAGGGGCACGAAGCTGCGCGGCCGACGTGCGCCCTGGGTGAGCGCCGCCGGCCGGGTCCGCCTCACCTGAGGTACGTACCCCCTACCTCGCGGAGGCGACCACGATAATGAATTCCGATTCGGATGTCACCGAGCGCGCGGCATCGGGCGGCAGTACGACGGCGCCAGCCCAAGCAGGAACGACCAGCAGTGGCCACCTGAGCCAGGGAAGGTGTCGACTGTTGACGTGGGCCCGGTGACGTGATGTGCTCGGCACGTAACGCTAACGGCAACCATGGTCGTTAAGGCCCTGAGGAGGACCATGTCTCTCACCGTGCCGCCTGCCCTGCTCGAAGCCGCCGAGACGGGCCCTGTGGATGACGACGCCTTCGTCGCCTGCGTCCGGGACTCCCTCCCGTACGCCTGGGACACCGTCAGTCGGGTGGTCGCCGACCTGGAATCGTCTGGCGCCGAATTCGCTGACAACGTCGTGCCACCGCCCACTGAGGCGGAGCGCGGGCAGCTGCTGCGCGCGCTGGCCAGCGACGCCATCCGGGCGGGCCTGGAGCGTCACTTCGGGGTGAAGCTGGCGTTCCAGAACTGCCACCGGGTGGCGGCGTTCCGGCTCGGCGCCGTGGACTCCGACACGTACCACAGGTTCGTCTCGACTCGCGGACAGCTGCTCAACCAGTCGCCGGAGCTGCGTGATTGCTGACGCGCCCGGCGCCTCGCGGCCCGGCGAGCAGGTCCAATGGCACCTGTTCCTGCTCGCCGGGCACCGCGCCGGCGGCACGCACGCGCAGGCACTGGCGGACGCGCACCGCTACGGCCTGGCCGCGGAGGCCGCTGGTTACGCCGGCGTCTGGGTCGCCGAGCACCACTTCATCTCCTATGGCGTGTGCCCGTCCGCCGTCACCTTCGCCGCGCACCTGCTCGGGGCGACCCGCCGCATCACCGTCGGCACCGCCGCCTGTGTGCTGTCGGTCCGGCATCCGGTGAGCCTGGCGGAGGAGGCGGTGCTGCTCGACGAGTTGTCCGGGGGCCGGTTCCGGTTGGGGATCGCCCGGGGCGGGCCGTGGGTAGACCTCGAGGTTTTCGGCACCGGCCTGGATCGCTGCACGCACGGCTTCGCCGACGCGGTGGAGATCGTGCTGCGGTGGTTGTCCGGCGCGGCGCAGGTCGCCGGCAACGGGATGTTCCCCTTCCGGCGGGTGCAGGTGGTGCCCCGGCCCCGTCGGGGAGTGCCCGTGTGGGTCGCGGCGACCTCGCCCGCCACCGTGGACCTCGCCGCCCGCCACGGCCTCCCGCTGCTGCTCGGGCTGCACGCCGACCTGGCGGAGAAGCGGGCGTTGCTCGACCGATACGTGCAGGTCGCCGCCGCGCACGGCCACGACAGCACGCAGGTGCCGCACGCCAGCGCCCATCTGGCGCACGTTGAGGACACCGACGCGGACGCAGCTCGGACGGTGCGCGAGCGGCTCCCGGCGTTGCTGGCCGGCACCAGGGAGTACGTCCGTCTCGACGGCGCCGCGGCCGGCCCGCCCGACATCGACGAGTACGTCCGGCGTCTGATCGCCATGCACCCGGTCGGGTCGCCGCAGCGGTGCCGGGCGGCCGTGGACGCGGCCGCGGCACTTCCCGGCGTGCGGCACCTGCTGTTTCTGGTCGAGGTGACCGGGGACCGCGCGACGACCCTGCGCACCATTCGGCGGCTCGGCGGTGAGGTGTTGCGCCAGCGGTAGCGGAGGGCCGAGAAGGTGGCGAACGGCCCGATGACGAACCGTTACGGCGAGTCGCCCCGGATACTGCTCGGTAGGCTCGAGTCATCACGTACGCTCCCGATCATGGAAATGGTTTCCAATAGAGCGGGAGTGTGTCAGCGGTGAAGGTCGCGTTCGTGGGCAAGGGCGGCAGCGGCAAGACGACTCTCGCCGCGCTGTTCGTCCGGCATCTCGGTGGCCAGGGCCTGCCGGTGCTGGCCATCGACGCCGACATCAACCAGCATCTCACCGCCGCGTTCGGCTGCGATGCGGACGCGCCGCCGGTGAGGCCGCTCGCTGAGCACCTGCCGGCCATCAAGGACTACCTTCGCGGGGCCAATCCCCGCATCGTCAGCACGGATCGGATGGTCAAGACGACTCCGCCGGGGCGCGGTTCACGGCTGCTGCGGGTGGTCGAGGACAACCCGATCTACGCCGCCTGCGTGCGGGAGGTCGGTGGGGTGCGGCTGGCCGTCACCGGCGAGTTCGCCGCCGAGGATCTCGGCGTGGCCTGCTACCACTCGAAAGTGGGAGCGGTGGAGCTGCTGCTCAACCACATGCTCGACGGGCCCGGCGAATACGTGGTGGTGGACATGACCGCGGGCGCGGACTCGTTCGCCTCCGGGCTGTTCACCCGCTTCGACCGCACGGTGCTGGTGTGCGAGCCGACCGTGCGCAGCGTCGGGGTCTACCGGCAGTACGCCGGCTACGCCCGCGACTACGGCGTGGCCCTGTCGGTGGTCGGGAACAAGGTCGAGGACGCCAGCGACGTGGCGTTCCTCCGCGAGCACGTGGGCGGCGATCTGTTGACCTGGTTCAGCAGGTCTGGCTACGTGCGCCGAGCAGAGCGGGGCACAGTCGGCCCGCTGGCCGAACTCGAGCCCGCCAACCAGGCAGCCCTCGCCCAGCTCGTTGAGGCGGTGGACGACACACCGCAGGACTGGGCGGCCTTCACCCGGTGGGCGCATGAGTTCCACCGGCGCAACGCCGCCGCGTGGGCCAACGAGCGCGCCGGGGCGGATCTCACCGACCAGATCGACCCGGAGTTCCGGATGGGACCGCACGCGGTCAGTGAGCCCGCGGTGGTGGGCGGCTGACCAAGGGAGTCGTCAGTCAGGCGGCGCACTTGCCGCAGGTGCCGAAGATCTCCAGGGTATGACCGACGTCGGTGAAACCATGTTGGCGCGCGACCTGGTCAGCCCACCGCTCCACGGCAGGGCCGGCGACCTCGACCGCACGCCCGCACTTCCGGCACACCAGGTGATGATGGTGCCGACTCTGACTACACCGCCGGTACAGATACTCCCCGCCCGGCAGCCGCGTCGAGTCGATCTCACCGCTGTCGACCAGCATCTGCAGCGTCCGGTAGACGGTGGTCAGGCCGACCCGCGCCTTGCGGTCGACGAGCATCTGGTGCAGCTGCTGCGCGCTGTGGAAGCCCTCCACCTCGCGCAGCAGCGCCAACACCTCGGCGCGCTGCCGGGTGTTACGGGTCGCACCGGGCATTGTCTCGGTCACCGTCTGCCATCTCCGCTCGTCCCGGCGCCTGTCTCGACGCCCGACTCCCATGTCCTCCCGTGACGCTGGCGGTCACGTGATATCCGAACCCATTATGCATTGCGCATATGTTCACACTCACGCTGTCAGCAACGGCTCGGGCCGGCGCAACGGAACAGGAGTGGCGTCAGCGCACCTGCGCCTCGCAGCGGCGACGAGTGCACATGTGACACCGAAGGCGCCTTGGTCACGGGCAGGTCACAACGCTTCGTTCGCTTAGTGACAACCGATTTCAATGGGCGGATGATCCCCTTCAGCCGCGCCCGTCACCGGGCGCTCACTCTGGGAGGAATCCGCCCGTGAGACACCTAACCGTTACCTTTCAGTGCGCTCTGGCGAGCACATGGTTGGTAGTCCCGCCTTGCGGTGGGACGGTCCCGGTCTGACCGACTGGTGTCGTGCCGGGTTCACGCTTCATGGCCACCTGCCCGCGTACGCGGGTCTTCTGGTCGGCTCCACGTGCT
>NZ_JBDPMC010000161.1:0-4963 GCF_039871625.1 Micromonospora sp. B11E3
CGTTCTTCGACCTCGCCGACGCAATCATCACTCTACGTAGCCTGATCCGGCAGGCATGGACCCTCTACCGCTGGGACAACCGTCCCACCCGACGCCCATGATCTTGACCTATCTGCGCGACCTCTAAGCTGGTCGCGCTGCGACGCGAGCTGGATCTCGCCTTCCTGCATCCGCAGCCGACGCTCGGCGTCCGCGTCCTGGCATGCGATCCGCTGCTCGGCGAGCAGCCGCTCCCGCTCGGCGGCGGCCAGCTCCCGACCCACCCGCCGGTCCCGCAGGGCCAGTTGGCCCAGGTCCGTGCCGTTGTGCAGCGCCGTCACCGCGCCACCTCCTGCAGCATCCGAGCCGGTGCCGGCACCCGCTCGTCATCGATCAGCGCCCGGCCGGCGCCGAGCAGCTCCCGGGCGATCTCGTCCTCCGCGCACGACTGGTGGCACGCCTGCCCCCGGCCGTCGCGCATCTTCGTGTCGGTGCCGCACACCCGGCAGGGCAGCGACCGGCCGTGCTCGTAGTGGCCCGGCCCGGTCCAGTCCAGGTGCACCCGCACCACCAGCAGGCCGGCCATCAGCACACCTCCCCGCGTGCCAGCCGCTGCGCCCGGACCCGGGCCAGCAGCGCCTTGCCGTACGGGTCGAGGTCGTCCTCGTCGACGTACACCGCCAAGGGGTGCCGGCGGTCATCGACCCACCGGACCAGCCGACTACCACCGGCCACCGCCGCGACCAAGCCGACCGCGACGGCCGGCGAGTAGACCAGGGCCTGCGGCACCCGGTCGGCGTACTCGGCGAGCGAGTTCGTCGTCACCGAGGCGGCCCTGCGGCTGCTGCTCTGCCCGGCCGAGGTTCAGCTCGCCCAGCTCGACCGTCTGCTGGCGCTCGCCGGGATGCCCAACCTCCAGTTCGGGATCATTCCCTTCGGGGTGTACCTGCCGACCGCACCCCAGAACGGCTTCATCCTGTTCGACGACCTGGCCGTCGTGGAGACGTTCATCGGGGAGACGATGCATCACGGTGACGAGGCCGGGGCCTACGCTCACGCGATGGACCGACTTAACGCCGAGGCGGTGTTCGACGAGCCTGCCCGGCAGCTCATCATCCGAGCCATCGAGAGCCTCCGAGGCGTCTGACGCCCAATCGGGCGGGGGCATCTGCGTGGAGGCTACTCGGCAACCTTCGGGCCGCACTCGCTTCCGAAGGACGCCGAGAGATACGGCAGGAACGGCCCCCAGCGGGGGCCGTTTTTGTCCGGATTGCCGTTGGCCGCTTTATCGCTACTGTCCGACGGCCTGGCGCTGCGTACCAGTGAGGCGCTTGATCGCGAGGGAGTTCGGCTGCGGCTTCGTTCGCACCCGCCATCGCACACTCGTACGAATCGTTGAGGACGCAACGCCTCACGGGTGGGTAGTGGTGGCCGCCAGCATGCCCTGAGCAGCGAAAAGACGGATGGCAAGATCGCGAGGACGGCTCGTACCCTCGGAGGCTCGACCGTCGGCCCCTCCGGAGGTGACGCCGCGTATGCCGCCCGTCCCGGTCATCACTCACCGCCAGAGATACGCAAGGCACCCCAGCCGAAATCAGCGCGTTGGCGACCCTCACTTCTCCCGTTGCTACTTCGACGCCGGAGGGGTCCCTAGCGACTCTGACCACGGCTCCGCCCAGTCGGAAGATCGCGTTTGAGCCCATGCGAAGCATCTCCAGCCGGCCGTGTTGAAGGCCGGCAATGCCGACAGCCTCACGGGCGATCCGCATCGCGCGGTCGGCCCCCAGGACCGCCGGGTCGGGAACCACGGTCACACCGGATCGCCTCCCACCCATCAGCCAGAACTAGATCCAACGCCGTTCAGTTAGGGCGGTGGCTGGTTGGTCAAGGCTCATTGGTGATGACGTCGATGCTGGTGGTGGCCTTGTAGGTGCGGCGATCGATGTTCGGTCCGCGGGCCTGGTACTTGGAGTTCGAGCGTTTGATCATGCGGGTTTTGGTGCGGATGCGGCGGTCGGGCAGCAGATCGGCCAGGACACGTTCGCCGATGGCGCCGACCAGGTCGATGACGGTGTCGGCGATGATGCCGGCGGCCAGGGTGATCTGGTCGCGGGCGGCGTGGAGGGCGGTGGTGAAACTGGCCCGGTCCGGGTCGAGGCCGGGTCGGCTGTCGGTGGCGTCGACCATGGCGGTCCGCAGTACCTGGTAGACGATCAGCAGGGCGTAGATCTCCTGGTCGACGCCGTCGGGGGTGCGGGCGCGCAGGACCCGGCCGCCGAGGATGGTGGATTTGAGTTCCAGGTAGGCGGTCTCGATCTCCCATCGCTGGTGGTAGAGGGCGACGAGGTCGGCGGCGGGGTAGCGACGCGGGTCGAGCAGGGTGGTGATGAGCCGGTAGTCGCCGGTGTGGTGGCCGGCGGTGGTGGTGATGCTGATCCGGGCCTCGATCACGCGGACGTGCTGGCCGCCGATGACCGACAGCCAGGAACCGTCGCGGTAACGGCGGATCAGCGGAAGCTTGCGGCCGGTCTTGCAGCGGATCAGCAGGTCCGCTCCGGTCGCGGTGAATGTGGTGATCAGGTCGGCGGCGGCGTAGTTACGGTCGGCCAGGAGCAGCATCCCGGCGCGTAGGCTGCGGGCGAGTCGCTCGGCTTGGACTGTCTCGCCGGTGGTGCTCGGGTCGAACACGGCGTCGAGTATCGAGCGGGTGCCGCAGGCCAGCAGGGCGCTCAGCCGCAGTGTCGGGTAGCCGGAGCCGCCGTTGTTACACCGGTGTTTGACGTAGCGACGCAGGTTGGCCGGCGAGTCCGCTACGGCGATGACGGTGCCGTCGATGACGACCGGCAGCAGGCCACGCCACCACACCGCAGCGACGGCACCGGTGGCCGCTGGGCCTCGTAGCAGGTCGAACAAGGCCCGCAGTGGGGCCGGGCCGAGTCGTTGCCGGGCCTGCCGCAACGCACTGCCGCTGGGATCGGGCACCGGTAGCCCGCGCAGGCCGGCGACGAGTTTCGCCCACACCTGCCGGTAGCCGAGGCCGGCGAACAGACAGCCGGCCAGCAGCAGGTACACCACGACCCGGGCCGGCAACAGGCGGACCCGTCGCTGCGTACGCCGGGTCGCGGCCAGCACCTCATCGACCATCTCGAACGGCACAAGGCGGGTCAACTCACCGAGATGACCCGCCGCGAACGGTCCGGCAGCTACCGAGACCGTCCGTGTTATGGCAATCTGATCCACCGAGCGGGGTTCCTGGTTCGGGTTGTCTTGGAGTGACAAACCTTGATACCGGAACCCCGCTTCTCACTTCCTGATCAACACACCCTTGACCGACCCCGCCCACGCCTAACTGAACGGCGTTGGAACTAGATCCACTTGGCTGAGCGAGCTCGATCTCAGCTGATGTGGTCCCGGCTGGTCTCACGTAGCGCGCTTGACGGTGGTGTCGATCGCGCTGTGGAGGTCAGCCAGGCGGATGGTAACGGTTTCCTCGTTGCTGCCCGGCCTCACCGGCTGGACGCGGGCGGCCTGATCGTGTCGGCGGCGTCCAGGCCGTGCTCGACGTACTCGCGAATCAGGTCGGGCGGTGTGACGCCGCGGCGTTGCGCTTCGGCGAACAGCCGCTCGGTGAGCTGCAGTTAGTCGGTGGCCTTGGGGTGTCCGGTGCCGGCGTGCTTGATCCAGCAGGTGCGGGTGTCGTGGTCGACGAGGTACCAGACGCGGCCGCCGGCGGTGACCTCGTACTGCCACTGTGGCAGCGTCTTGCCGTTGTGCACACCGGCGGCGAGAGAGCCTTTGAGCGGGTGCTGGCGGCTGGTCGGTGGTGCGGGGCAAGGGCTGGCCTCGATGGCGTCGAACGCGGCGCGGGTGTTGGCCGCGGCCTGGCGACACAGCTCTTCCCAGCCCTTGGCCGCGTCGTTGGTGGCGAAGCGCAGGGTGTAGCCGCCGGGGCGCGGTGGCGGCGTGGCCCGGTCGCCGCGCTTGACGCTCACTCGCCGTCCGGGCGCGCGACCAGCCCGAAGTCGTCGGCGCTCGGCGCGGTCAGAACCCGCTGCAGGTCGGGGTCGGCGTGGATTTCGGCGGTGTGCCGCCACTCGGCGAGCAGTTGCGACAGCGCCGCGGTGTTGCCCACCGCGGCGGCGGCCTCGGCGGTGGCGATGAACTCGCCGGCCATCTGCTTGGCGTCGGCGGGCGGGAGGAACCGCACCCATGGCAGCACGGTCGGCAGCGCCTCGCGCACCAGGCCGGGGTCGCGGCGGACCAGGCTGGCCAGCAGCCGGGCAGTCAGGTCCACCACCTCACCTTCGGCCTCGGCCCGGTCGGCGGACATCAGCACCAGGTCAGCGGCGTCACGGCGGCGCAGCCGCACCGCCCGGGCGCGGGCCAGCCGCTCGGCGGTTTCCGCCGGCTGGCGCAGCAGTTCGGAGAACGGCACGGACTCCAACGGCATCGACATGACATCAACACTACTTCAGAGGTAGGCGAGCGCACCAGGAACGTCGCAGGATGTGGCTACGACGGCGCGGTGGCCCGCCCCGTAGGGACGGGGCGGCGGACGCCGGACACTCGACGGCGGCTGCCGGCGCTCGGCGTCCGACACGGCTCGGCGGCGGCCAAAAGTCTGCCTTTTCCTCCAACTTGCTGCGGCGACGCCGCACTGTTCACGACGCCGCCCGGCCGGCGCCCGCGATTCCACGGAATCGCCTCCCCGGCCGGGGGGCGCGTGGCCATCACATTGGTAATGCCTTGGTGTGACCGCCTTCCGTGGTCAGCCGTGGCGGTGTCGCTGGTGGGCCTCGATCTGCCGTCGCAGTTCGCTCATTCGCCGGTTGAGGGCGGCGATCTGGCTGGCGATGCGTGCGGCCCGGGCTCGCAGCTGTTCCAGTTCGGCGTCCAGTCCAGTTCGGCGTCCGGATCGGCGGCCGTCGCGGCGGTGGCCGCGCCGGTGGCCGCCGGTGTGTCCCGGCCGGGCGGACCGCTGCCG
>NZ_JBDPMC010000162.1:0-4953 GCF_039871625.1 Micromonospora sp. B11E3
CTGGGCGAGTTTCACCAGCATGTTGGAGTACAAGGCCGCCCGGTACGGGCGAACGTTCGGCCGGGTGGATCGGTTCTTCCCGTCCACGCGGATGTGCTCGCAGTGTGGCCGCATCAACGACAAGATGTGCGGTGGGCGGAGCGGCGGCGGCCGAGCCTGTGCTGACGTGCCGGGGTCGGCTTTCGGCCGGCGGCCCCGCACCGACCACCGCGCGGACCCGGAAGTAGTGCAGCCCCGCCCCGGCGCCTCCGTCCACCTGGGACGAGGGCGCCGGGGCGGGGCGGCCCGAAGCGCGGTCAGCGTCCGCCGGCGGACGGGGCCGGGGCCGGGGAACCACCGGCCACGGCGCCCGGATGCGGCGCCTGGGTCGGGGCCGGCCGGAGCCCGGCGGGCACCGGCAGGGCGCTGCCCCTGACGAACTCCTCCCAGCTGACGTTCCAGGCCGTCCAGCCGTTGCCCTCGGTCAGCGGGACCTCGGTGCCCCGGACGGTGACCAGGTCGCCGACCTGGGTGACGTTCATCAGCCAGTCGGCGGCGGCCGCGGAGACGTTGGTGCAGCCGTGCGAGACGTTGGTGCTGCCCTGGTCCCCCTCCGACCACGGCGCCCCGTGGATGAACTCGCCACCGGCGGTGAGCCGCTGGGCGTCCTCCACGTCGACCACGTAGCCGCCGTCCGGTTCGCCCCGCGTGTCGAACGTGGCGTACTGGTGCTTTGCCATGATCACCATCTTGCCGCTGGAGGTCGGGGTGCTCGGCTTGCCGAGGCTGACCGGAATCCTGCGGAGCAGCTTGCCGTCGCGGAGCACGGACATCTGTTTGCTGGCGTTGTCGATCTCCAGGGACACCTGCCGCCCGATCTTCGAGGTGGCGGAGCGGTCCGCGTCGCCCATCCTCTCCTTGCCGATCGGCAGCCCCTCCAGGGCCGCCCGGACGCTGATCGTCGTGCCCGGCCGCCAGAAGTCCGGCGCCCGGTAATACGCCTGGGAACCGTCGGAGACCCAGGACCACGCCCCGGGTTGCGGCGGATTCGTCTTCACGAACAAACGGCGCTGTACGTCGGCTCTGGCCTCTTTGGGAATGGGCGGGTCGAAGGAGACCGTCACCGGCATCGCCGTGCCGTACGTCTGGTTGCTCTCGAAATACAGGTTGCTGGTGATCTCCGGTTTCGTGGACGCCGCCGTCGTGGTGAACGTGGTCCTGCGGGTGGTGGTCTTCCCGGAGTCGCCGGTGGCGGTCACCTCGGCCGTGTAGGTGCGCCGCGGCTGCAACGGCGCGACGGGCACCCAGGCCGACCCGTCCTCCCGCGGCTCGGCCCCGACCTGGGCGCCCTTGTCGTCGGTGAGGCGGACCTGGGTGACGCGCCCGCCCTTGACGGTGGTGCCCACCTCGGCGCTGATCGGCACGTCGCGGGCCCGGTCGGCGGGCGTCAGGGCCAACTCCGGCGCCGCCGCCCGCACGCCGGCCGGTCCGGCGCCCGACCTCTGGTCGGCGGTGCACGCGGCGAGAGCCAGTGGCGTCGCCGCGATGGTCGCGGCCAACAGCGACAGTCGTCGCTCGAAGCCCATCATGCCTCCTCCCGATCGTGATTTCCTTTCGCCACATTCTCTCCGCGGCCCGCGGGCGCGTTCGTGTTTTCGGCGGATCCCCGAAAACGATTCACGGGCCGGGTCCGGCCGGGCGACGGCCGGGCGGCCGTGCCGTTTTCGACCGGAGGATCCCGGCGTCGGAATGCCGGAGAACGGGGACGGCGCAGGGCAGAGCCGAGCACAGTAGTCCCGACCGCCGGCCCGTCGGCCTGTTTCTGGAACCCGGCCGCGCCCCCGGCGGCGCGGACTACGTTCTCAACCGTGACTGGCTTCCGCATCGCCACCGCGACCTTCAGCGCGTTGCTGCTCACCCCCGCCGTGGCGGTCGGGCCACCGGCACGGGCGGCGGCCGCGCCGCACGTGCCGTGCCCGACCGTGCAGCCGCCGGCCCCGCCGCCCACCGCCCCCGCCCCGCCACCGGTCGACCCGGCCGACGGGGCGGTCGGGGGAGAGGCACTGGCGACGGCGGGACTGGTGACTCCCGCGGGTGTGCCGACGGCCCCGGCGGTGACGGCGACCTCGTGGCTCGTGGCGGACCTCAACAGCGGGATGGTCCTGGGCGGCTGCGGCCCCCACGAGCGCCGGACGCCGGCCAGCGTGCAGAAGCTGCTGTTGGCCGCGGCGCTCATGCCCCGCCTCGATCCGGCCCAGGTCGTCGAGGTGACCCGGGCGGACCTGCGGGATCTCGACCCCGCCAGTTCGCTGATGGGCGTCGTCGAGGGCGGCCGGTACTCCGTCGAGAGCCTCTGGCTGGGGCTTCTCCTCCGGTCGGGAAACGACGCGGCCAACGTGCTCGCCCGCGTCGGCGGCGGCCCCGCCGGCCGGCAGGGCGGGGTCCAGGCGATGAACGACGAGGCGCGCCGGCTGCACGCCAACCAGACCCACGCCGCCACGCCCTCCGGCCTGGACGGCCCGGGCCAGTACACCAGCGCGTACGACCTCGCGCTGATCGCCCGCGCCACCTTCGCCAGGGAGGACTTCCGGCGGTACATCGCGACCAGGGCGGCGCAGGTGCCCTTCGAGATCCGCAACGAGAACACCCTGCTGGACAGCTACCCCGGGATGCTGGGCGGAAAGACGGGCTTCACGGACCTGGCCCGGCAGACGTACGTCGGCGTGGCCGAGCGCGACGGCCGGCGGCTCGTGGTCGCCCTGCTCGGGGCGGAGACGGCGCCGCTGGGCAGCCTGGGGGAGGCGCTGGCCCTGCTCAACTGGGGCTTCGCCCTACCTGCCGACGCGTCGGTCGGCCGCCTGGTGACGCCCGGCGAGGACAAGCACACCGGTCTCGCGGTGGCCGCCGAAGGCCAGGGCCGCGGTCGGGTCGCGGAGTCGCGGTCGTTCCCGGTGCCCGTCGGCCTCACCCTCGGCGCCGCCCTCGTGCTGGTCGTCCTGGTCCTGGCCGGCTGGCGGGCCGGCGCCCGGCGGGCGGCCCGCCGACGGTAGGGCCCGCCGGACACGCGTCCCGGCGGCGGGGGGTCTTCCCCTAGGCTGGCCACCCGTGAGTACGACGCCGGGCCCCGCCACGGACGAGGAGATTCCCGCCTACCTGGCCGCCGTGGGGCTGACGGGGCTGGTCGACATCCACGTCCACTTCCTGCCCGAGCCGATGCTGCGCAAGGTGTGGGCCTTCTTCGACGAGGCCGACGTCCGGTACGGGGTGCCCTGGCCGATCACCTACCGGTTCGACGAGCCGACCCGGCTGCGCGTCGCGCGCCGCCTCGGGATGCGGGTGATCCCGGCCCTGACCTATCCCCACAAGCCGGGGATGGCGACCTGGCTCAACGAGTGGTGCCGTGAGTTCGCCGACCGCGTCCCCGACGCGGTGCACTGCGCCACCCTGTATCCGGAGCCGGGCGTCGGCGACTACGTGGCCGCGGCGGTCACCGCTGGGGCCCGCCTGTTCAAGGTCCACCTGCAGGTCGGGGAGTTCGCCGCGGACGACGCGCTGCTCGACCCGGCCTGGGCCGTCCTCGCCGAGCACCGGGTGCCGGTCGTCCTGCACGGTGGCTCCGCGCCGGCCCCCGGGCGTCACACCGGCCCGGACGGCGTCGGGCGACTGCTCGGCCGGCACCCCGGGCTGGTGCTGGTGATCGCGCACCTCGGCATGCCCGAGTACCACGCCTTCGCCGACCTCGCCGAGCGGTATCCCGGGGTCCACCTCGACACGACCATGGCCGGCACGGACTTCGCCGACAGGTTCGCGCCGCTGCCCGCCGGATACCGGCAGCGCCTGCTCGCCCTGGGCGACAGGGTCGTCCTCGGCTCCGACTTTCCCAACATCCCCTATCCCTACGCCCACCAGTTGCAGGCCCTGGCCCGCCTGGACCTCGGCGACGAATGGATGCGCCGGGTGCTGTGGACCAACGGCACCCGGCTGCTGCGCCTCGAGGTCGACTGACCGCGCCGCTGTCGCCGGGGACGCGTCGTCAGCGCAGGAACCCGGCCATCGTCCTGACGAACCCCTCGGCGTCGTCGAGCCAGGGAAACGCGAACGGCGCCCGGCACTGAACCGCACCCGGGGCGGAATGGGCAGCTAGGCGGCTGCCTGCGGGGCGGGGCGGCAGTCCTCGGCGGGAACGGTCTCGTCGACGATCCCCCCGCCCACAGCCAGGCGCCGGGGCCGTCTGGTGATGTCGCCGCAGGCTGCTCCTCGCGGATTTCATTCCGAGATTCGGAACGCGTTGCCACCGTCGTCGGTGCCGCCCAGCCGCCAGCTCGTGATCCGGACTCCCTCACCTCCGGTTCGCACGTCTTGTGGGTTCGCACGTCCCCGGCGGCCGACCGGAGTGCGCCGGAAACCGGCAATAGGCCGGTGAATCCGCTGGTCAGCGGTCGGTGAGGAGGCCGTTGATGGCTGCCCTCTCGCGGTCGGCGTCGGTGGGCAAGCTGTACGCCCGTGTGGTTTCGAGACGGGCGTGTCCCATGAGTTCAGCGACCAGGCCTGGCCGTAGCTTTCAGCCTGAAATCAACGGCAACGTTGGTCAACGGGCTCTCGGCACGAGCAGCACCGCTGTCCTGCGGCACCTGCTCTGACCAGCGTTGTCGTTGATTTTCGCTGTCTACTACCGGGAGGCCTGTTCGCCCGTGCCGCGCGTCTGGATGTGTGGTGGTTCACGTGTGGGTGGGGATGGCTCGTGTCGCCGATGTCGACTACCGTCGCTTTACGGTGATGGGTTCGTGGCTCTCGGTGATCAACATCTTGGGTGGCGGTGGAGGCGTCGGTCGGGTTGCGGGGCGAGGAGTTGGGGCCTCGGCCGCCGGGTGGGGGCAGTGCCGAGGTCATCGCCGACGAGGTGGTCGGGGGCTGGGGTGGCGGTCAGCGCGGTTGACTGATCCGCGCTGGGTGCCCTGATTCGGGGCGGGGAAG
>NZ_JBDPMC010000163.1:0-4827 GCF_039871625.1 Micromonospora sp. B11E3
CAAAGCGGAGTTCCTGGTCTCGAGGGTTTCTTGGAGTGACTCACCTCAATACCGGAACTCCGCTTCTGTTTGCCTGAGCGACACACCCCTCGACAGCCGCCACAACGCCTTAACCGAGCGGCGTTGCTGCTAGACCACGTACGAACCGATGGGCGGCTGCACTCCTGGTGGCTTGTCTCGCGGCCGGGGGAGTCGTCCTGGCGCCGGTTACAGCGGCGGCGCCGGCTTCACCCCGGGCTGCGGCCGGGCCGTCAGCTGGAGACGCCATGCCTGACGGGCCAATCGGTCGTCCAGATCAGCCGGCGTTCCCCGACGGATACGTCCAGCGCGTCCAAGCGGCCCTGCGGCAAGGGGCCGACACGTGGGGCGAGCAGCTCATGGCGCTGCCTGACGGCCCGACGATGGCAAACATGCGGGACCTTCTCGTACCGGCCAACCACGGCGACGACTTCTGGCACGACACCCGGTGGAACAACCTTCCATTGACATACCCGATGCCGGACCTCAAGAACTTCAGCGCGCAACGGGACTTCAGCTTCCACTTCACCGACGGCAGCCAGATCAACTCGGACTTCGCCGACGGGCGGACTCGGCAGTGGGTCAAGTTCTACGTCGGCGACGGGACCGAACTCTACGGGTCGGCCGAGACCAGGCTTGACGAGCCGACGCTCGCCGATGGCTACCAGCCGGTGCTGCAGAACCACTACACCGACCGCCAGGGACGGACCTATGAACGGGAGTCCTACGTCACCCGGTTCTCCGGCTCCGCTCGGCTCATGAGCATGATCCGCTTCATCGTCCGGCCGGGGAACTCCGGCCAGACGTCGGCCACGCTCCGCGTCAACCTGAACGGCATGTACGTCGCCGGGGCCGTGGCTGCCGAGAACAACCTCAAGGTGGGCGACAAGCTCGCGCTCGCCTACAGTGGCCAAGCTGCGTGGAACGCACCGGATCTGACCTACACCCTCGACCTCAGCAAGGGCCCGGCGGAGGTCCACCTGCTCATGATGAACCAGCCCCAGGCGCTCGGGACGGTCGTCATGGACAAGAGCGGATACGACGCCAGGCGGGCACAGATGATCGCCTACTGGAAGGGCCAGCTCGACACCGGGAGTGGGGTGCAGATTCCGGAGAAGTACGCCGCCGACGCCATGCGGTCCATGCTGCTGACCAACCTCGTCATGGGCTACAACCTCACGATCGGCAACGGCTACGAGCTGCCCGACGACCCGAAGTTCGCATGGATCCCCGAGGTGGTGGCCACGGTGGGGTCGCTCGGCGACTTCGGCTACGTGCCGCGCACCCGGCAGACGATGGACGAGTTCCTCGTTCGGGGGCAGTACCTTGACGGGTTCACGACCTGGGAGCGGGGCATCAAGCTCCAGGCGGCCGCGAGGTACCACCTCCAGACCGGAGACTCCACACTCATCACGGCCCACCTGGACACCTTCAAGGCGTGGCTCAACGACATCGCAGCCCAGCGGAGCAACGACCCCAACGGGCTGCTCGCCAAGACGAGCCTCTATTCCGACAACAGCGCACGGGCTCACGGCATCCACCACCAGGCAGACGTGTGGCGTGGCCTGCGCGACATGGGTGTCGTCCTGCGTCTCATCGGCCACCCCGACGACGCGGCCGCCTTCACCGCACAGGCAGACGGGCTACGCGCCGCGACCCTCGCCGCGATCGACCGGAGCAAGACCCAGTTGCCCGACGGCTCGGTCTTCGTGCCCGTTGCGCTGCTCGAGCCGAACGACTTCGACCCAGCCGGGATGATCACGAACTCACCGCAGGGCAGCTACTGGAACCTCATCATGCCGTACGCCCTGGGCAGCGGCTTGATCGATCTCGACAGCCCTGTCGGGCAGGGGCTGACGACCTTCCTCAACAAGCACGGCGCCACGTTCCTCGGGCTCACCCGGTTCAATCTCAGCGGTGAGCCGGTCGAGGCGTGCCAGACCCGCCCTGCTGGCCCGTGGCCCGCAGCGGACGGTTACCGCTCGAGCGGCGTCGACCAGCAGTACGGCTGGTCCTACCTCAAGTACCTCGACCAGATCGGTGATGCCGATCGGATCGGGTTGACGTTCTACGGCATGCTCGCCCAGGGCTTCACCCGCAACACCTTCATCGGGGGCGAGGGCGAAACCGTTGCGCCGTGCCCGATGGAGTACTACCGCTCCCAGTTCCGGGCACCCCTGTCACCGAACAACGCCACGTACCTCAAGGCGCTGCGGGGGATGCTCGTCAACGAGACCCTCGACGCCGCTGGTGTGCCGACCGAGCTCGACCTCGCGCCGGCAACGCCCAAGCCGTGGCTGTCCGACGGCCAGACTGTCGGGGTCACCAAACTGCCGACCTTGTTCGGCCCGGTGACCTACTCCATCACCTCGGCCGTTGCCCAGGGCACGATCGAAGCCACGGTGACGCCCCCGCCCACCGCGGCGGGTCGCCCCAGGCTCCAGCAGGTCAAGCTGCACCTACGACTGCCGGCCGGCTACCGGCTGGAGGCCGCAACCGCCAACGGCGCGGCAGTCGCCGTCGAGGGCGACGCCGTGACGGTACCGGGCACAGGGACGACGACCGTTCGAGCTACGGTGTCGCGCGTTCAAGTGGGCCAACTGTCCCGGGCGCAGGTCGTTGCGACCGAACTGGCGACCATGGTTGCCCCGGGGACGACGACTGATCTCGGGATGCTCGTCGAGATGTCCGGGACCGCAGTCGTCCAGGGCCGGATCTCGGTGGACCTTCCGAACGGATGGACGCCACCGTCCGAGCAGATCCTGTTCACCCGCAACGCCAGGAACGGGCTCGCTTGGCAGCAGGTCCGCACGCGCGTCTCGGTCCCGGAGAATGCGGCGCCGGGTGACTACCGGATCGTCATGACCGCCCGCCCGGATGGCGGGGAGCCGAGGGCGTTCACCACGACCGTGACGGTGGCCAGGCTGGCTCCCGGGACCTACGCCGACCTGGTGCGGGCCGACGGCGCCGTCGGTTACTGGCGGCTCGACGACAGCGGCGCGACAGTGCTCGACAGGTCAGGGCACGGCAACAACGGGGTCGTCCGGGGATCCGTGATCCAGGGCCAGCCGGGGCCGCTGGCCGATGGGAACAGCCGGTCGATGAGCCTTGAGGGCGGCTACATCGAGGTACCCGACTCGGCAAGCCTGAGCCTGACCGGCCCCTATGCCCTGGAGGCATGGGTCTATGTCCGGGAGGGCGGCGACCAGGGCGTGCTGGAGAAGTACGACTCGCCCGCCCGTAACGGGTACCTCCTGCGCCTGGGTGCGAAGAACCGGCCGGCGGCGATGAACCTCTCGGATTCCCTGTCCACCACCGGTCCGGTCGGTGCCCCCGTGTTGCAGTGGGGCTGGCACCACCTGGTGTCCGTCTTCGACGGCTCGACGCTCAAGGTCTATCTCGACGGCACCGAGCGCGCATCCGTGCCGATCAGCCGGGTGCCGACCGACGGGGCTGCCTCGCTGAAGATCGGGGCACGAGGGGATGACGCGGCGAACCGCTTCGGCGGATGGATGTCCGAGGTCGCCGTCTACGATCGCGCGCTCACCCCGGACAAGGTGAAGGCCCACTACGTCAAGGGCATGACGGCCGTGAGACGGTGAAGCCTGTTGGTCAGCCGTCGTAGAGGCGGATCTGGTGGCCCGCAGGGCCGGCACCCACCCTTCGGGTTGGCCGACGGCGTCCCGGATCGCGTCCCGGATCGGTTCGGTGGTCGCCACCCCCACCGAGAAGAAGGTGTTCATGCCGAGCTGCGCAACGATCGGAGGGCGGCGTCGCGGACGGTGATGTGATCCGCGGTGGTGTTCGACCCGACCCGACCCCGGCGCAACAGCCCGGACAGCGCCTCTCGGGTGTTGTCCAGGACGCAGAACAACGGGTGGTGGCCGTAAGGGCGGTCCGGGGCGCCCTGCAGCGTTGCCGCTCTGGGTTTACCCGGACCGCCCTTCCGGCTGAAGTGGGGGCAGTCGTTACTGACACTCTGCAACGGGCAGATGCAACGGTTGATGAGGAGTGACGACGCCAGCGGCAACACCACCTGCCGGCCGTCGGGCACCAATACGAACGTGTGCGACGCAGCCAAGGCGGGCAGCCAGACGCTGACGTGGGACGCCGAAGGCGAACTCGCCACCGTCGGTGCCGGCGGAACCATCGAACCCGACATCTAGGACGCTGACGGCGCCCGGCTCATCCGCCGCGACGTCAGCGGAAATTGTGTGGTGGCGGGGCGCCGACTGGTCGGGTGGCGGGGTGCAGCGGTGACCGTCTCGGCGGGTTTTCGGCGCGCCACCGGCAATGCCGACCAGCGGGAGCGCGGAAGCCGCCCGGCAGTTTGGCTTCGACTGGCCGGTACGGCTCAAGTTAAGGCGGAAACCGGCTGGTCCACGTCGTGGGCCAGCCGGTTTCCTGCGCTGGCCAGGAAGGAGTGCCGCGGTGGCCGAGACGATGACCCTGTGGCGGCCGACCGGCCCCGAGGAGCTCGGACTGCGACAAGGAGTTCGGCGAGTGGCTTGCCTCCAACGACGGTCACGCCGACGAAATCCTGACCCGGCCCGTCATCGAGCTGACCTGACGAGCGTCGACGGTGAACGACCGGACCGCGGACTCGGCGACATCGCCGTTTGCCGCGACTGCGCTCGCGGAAGACATCCTGCTGGGCCTGGCTCGCCGCCTGAGCCGCTAGTCTTGTTTTTTAACCTTCGGCTCTCTGGCCTGATGTTTCGCGCTGTCGTGGGTGGACACGAAGACGGCCTTCGGTGATCATGTCGTCTCGCCAAAGAAGAACATGACTCACAACCGAAGGCCGTGATG
>NZ_JBDPMC010000164.1:0-4156 GCF_039871625.1 Micromonospora sp. B11E3
GCCGCTGCCCCCACCACCAGATCACGTGGTCACTTGGCGGCCCAGCACGGACGGGCCCGCCACCCTCCACGAATACCTGAAGACGCTGGAAGAAAAGGGTGAACTCCCCGACCGGGTATCCCTGACCCCCGACAGAAAGGGGAGGCTGGGGCCGGGGATGGCCGCATGGGTGAAAGCCTGGGCACAGGGACTACAGGGTAAGCCCGCCCCCAACGGCCACCCCTACACCCACGATGAGGTAGCCGAACTATCCGGCAAACTGATCACCCAGGCATCGGTCGGGAAATATTGGCGGGAGGCGGCGCCGCCGCTGCCCCCACCGCCAGATCACGTGGTCACTTGGCGGCCCAGCACGGATGGGCCCGCCACCCTCCACGCATACCTGAAGACGCTGGAAGAAAAGGGTGAACTCCCCGACCGGGTATCCCTGACCCCCGACAGAAAGGGGGCGCTGGGGCCGGGGATGGCCGCATGGGTGAAAGCCTGGGCACAGGCAATGAAGGGTGAGCCCGCCCCCAACGGCCACCCCTACACCCAGAAGGCGGTAGCCAAACTATCCGGCAACCTGATCGACCAGACATCGGTCGGGAAGTATTGGCGGGAGGCGGCGCCGCCGCTCCCTCCACCGCCACCCGGAACGGGTCAAGGTCTTGAGTTGCCGTTTGATTTACACCTTCTGCTTTAGTTTTAGTTCTTGAGTTTCACGGGCCTTAGGGGTTTCCTACCGCTCATGTCACCGGGGATCATCTAGTTGATCTTTAGGGCGCGGGGTCGAGCGTCTGGCCGGGCACGCAGCATTCGCCCCGGATGTCTCTGTCGGCAAAGGACCATTTGACGACAGGTGCGGAACGGAGTCAATGGATCACTCCCGACCACGGGAATCCGACCCGCCGATCCAATGCAGGCCGATCCGAGTTGACGACAGCGTTTGTTGGCTCTTCGAAGTTGAGCGGGGTGCGTGGCTGGAGCCGGCCCGGGTGTGAGGGGCTCGCAGCTCGTCGGTGATCATCTGAGTGTCTAGTTCGGATGGTCACGAGTGAAGAGCTGCGAGTATGGTCAACGATACGACCCGGCTGCTGGGCCTGGACGGCCTGGTCGCTGAGCGGGTTGAGCTGGACGCCGCGGGAGTCCCGGTGGTGGACCTGTCTACTGGTTGTGAGCAGGCACGATGCTGCCCGCAGTGCGGGCAGCGCGCGGCGCGGATGAAGCAGTGGACGATGACCCGGCCGCGGGACCTGCCGGTCGGCGGCCGGCCGGTGAAGTTGCGCTGGCGGAAACGTCGCTGGTACTGCCCGACACCGGGCTGTCCGCGTAAGTCGTTCACTGAGCAGGTCGCCCAGGTACCAGCTCGTGCCCGGCTGACCAGCCGGCTGCGGCAGGCGGCCGGGGCGGCGGTCGCCGACGCGGGTCGCACGATAGTGCAGGCCGCCCGGGACCATGGCATCTCCTGGCCGGTCGTCGCTGCCGCGTTCACCGCTCACGCAAGCGCCGTGTTGCCGGACGAGCCGGAGCCGGTTGCGGTGCTCGGCATCGACGAGGTTCGCCGCGGCAAGCCGCACTGGATCTGGGACGAGCAAGCCGGTTCGTGGGCCACGACCGCGGATCGGTGGCACGTCGGCTTCTGCGACCTGTCCGGTGGTCAGGGGCTGCTCGCGCAGGTCGAAGGCCGCACCACGGCGGCGGTGACCGGCTGGCTGACCGCTCGCCCGCAGGCCTGGCGTGAGCAGGTCCACGCGGTGGCGATCGACATGTGCAGCGTGTTCAAGTCCGCGATCCGGCAGGTGTTACCGACACGCGGTGCTGGTCGTCGATCACTTCCACGTCGTGCAGCTGGCCAACCGGGCGGTCACCGAGGTCCGCCGCCGCATGACCGTGACCCAGCGGGGACGCCGCGGTCGCGGCAGCGACCCGGAATGGCGGATGCGTAACCGGCTGACCCGCTCGGCCGCCCGCATGAGCGGCAAACACGTCGACCGCCTCGTCGACACCCTCGACGCCCTCCCGGCGGCACTCGGTGTTCCGATCCTGACCGCGTGGAACGCGAAAGAGGACCTGCTCGACCTGCTCGCCGTCGCCCGCACCCAGCCGAACCGGGAACACGTCCACCGGCTGCTGCACCGCTTCTACGCCCGCTGCGCCGCCTCTGACCTGCCCGAACTCCACCGCCTCGCCACCACCATCGAGACCTGGTGGCCGCACATCCACGCGTTCCTGACCACCGGCATCACCAACGCCGGCTCCGAAGGCACCAACCGCGTCATCAAGACGATCGCCCGCGACGCCTACGGCTTCCGCAACCCCGACAACCAACGACTACGCACCCGCACCGCCACCACCCGACGCCACCGCGGACACCTCAACCCCGCTTAATTTCGAAGAGCCTGCATATCTGTTGGTAGACACCCGCATGTAGACCAACTCCGCCATTGCCTGTCCTGTTCATCCGATCGTCGCCGACACCGCTGATCCAACTGTCATCAAACGCTGTCGTCAACTCGGATCGGCCTGCATTGGATCGGCGGGTCGGATTCCCGTGGTCGGGAGTGATCCATTGACTCCGCTCCATACCTGTCGTCAAATGGTCCTTTGCCGACAGAGACATCCGGGGCGAATGCCGCATGCCCGGCCAGACGCTCAACCCCCCGCCCTAAAAATCAACTAAATGATCCCCGGTGACACGAGCGTTAGGAACCCCCCGACTACGCCCTGGCCTGCGCTGCAGCCGCCGCATAACCGCGAAACTCAAGACTAAAGCAAAAGGTGTAAATCAAACGGCAAGGTGTAGGGGTGGCCGTTGGGGGCGGGCTTACCCTGTAGTCCCTGTGCCCAGGCTTTCACCCATGCGGCCATTCCCGGCCCCAGCTTCCCCTGTTTGTCGGGGGTCAGGGATACCCGGTCGGGGAGTTCACCCTTTTCTTCCAGCTTCTTCAGGTATGCGTGGAGGGTGGCGGGCCCGTCCGTGCTGGGCCGCCATGTGACCACGTGATCTGGCGGTGGGGGCAGCGGCGGCGCCGCCTCCCGCCAATAGTTCCCGACCGATGTCTGGTTGATCAGTTTGCCGGATAGTTTGGCTACCTCCTTCTGGGTGTAGGGGTGGCCGTCGGGGGCGGGCTTACCCTGTAGTCCCTGTGCCCAGGCTTTCACCCATGCGGCCATCCCCGGCCCCAGCCTCCCATTTTTCTTTTTGGGCAGGGATACCCGGTCGGGGAGTTCACCCTTTTCTTCCAGCGTCTTCAGGTATGCGCGGAGGGTGGCGGGCCCATCCGTGCTGGGCCGCCAAGTGACCACGTGATCTGGCGGTGGGGGCAGCGGCGGCGCCGCCTCCCGCCAATAATTCCCGACCGATACCTGGGTGATCAGTTTGCCGGATAGTTTGGCTACCGCCCGCTGGGTGTAGGGGTGGCCGTCGGGGGCGGGCTTACCCTGTAGTCCCTGTGCCCAGGCTTTCACCCATGCGGCCATCCCCGGCCCCAACTTCCCCTGTTTGTCGGGGATCAGGGATACCCGGTCGGGGAGTTCACCCTTTTCTTTCAGCGTCTTCAGGTATTCGCGGAGGGTGGCGGGCCCGTCCTTGCCGGGCCGCCAATTGACCACGTGATCTGGTGGTTCTGGTAGTGGCGCCTCGGTGGTGGATGTGGGTGGGGGCGGCTGCGGTGTTGGGTGCGGGGTTGCCGATTGGCCGGTACGGATCGGTGTGGATTGCGGGTGCGGAGATGCCGGGCCGGACGTGACCTGAGTGTCGGGGTGGCCCAGTGAGACCGTCCTGGGATACCCGGGTGCGAAACCATAGTTGTCGTGGAATCCCGATGCGGCCGAGGCCAGAGTGATGTTGACCTCGTACACCTCGGACATCAGGCGTAGCAGCGCCCCCTTGAGGTGGGGAACGGACGTCCCGCGCGTGTCCAGGGCCTGCCGCAGCCGGTGAACGTCCTCCGGGGACAGGCCGTTCTCCGCAGCGAAGTCGGTTCTGTCGATGATGAGGCCGAACTCCACTTGCAGGCGATGGCGCACATGCTCAGCTCCTGGCAGCCCCATCACGCTGGAGAATCGCGTGAACAACTCGTCCCACTCGTCTGACCGCGGCAGCTCGGCCGGCGCGGACGGTAACGGGACAGCAGCGGGAACAGCGGCGTGGTAGTGGTTGTAGTGGGTGGGG
>NZ_JBDPMC010000165.1:0-3994 GCF_039871625.1 Micromonospora sp. B11E3
AAAGCGGAGTTCCTGGTCTCGAGGGTTTCTTGGAGTGACTCACCTCAATACCGGAACTCCGCTTCTGTTTGCCTGAGCGACACACCCCTCGACAGCCGCCACAACGCCTTAACCGAGCGGCGTTGGGGCTAGTCGACGGAGGTGCCCCGGCGCGGCCTACCGGCCTGCCACTGCTGGATGGTCTTTGGCCGCCAGGCCGGGGACCGGCCGAACATCCGATCCGGAGCGGGAGCCTGACCCCGTGAGACGTAGGACGCCCACGTCGCACGGCTGATCGGCACGCCGACAGACGCCAGGTAGGCCCGCACATGTTCCGTGGTCCACCAGTCGGTGGGCAGCTCGCTCGAAGTCATCACTACAAGCCTACGCGGTAGAGGTGCTTGCGCGAATACAACGTCGCGCTGTAGCGTGCGAATACAACGTCAAGTTGTACTGCTGGTGACTCCACAGCCGGCGGAGGTGGCTTCGGCTGCGCCGCTCGTGAATCTGCTGGACCGCCGTGGCGCATGGCTCCACTTGATAACTGCACAGAGGTCCGGGACGCAGGGAGATACGTCTTCCTCATTGGTCTCGATGCATGCGATCTAGGGGTGGCAAGCGGCGTTCGGTCGTTGACGTGTCCGGCCGCAAGACTTGTCCGCTTTAGGGGTTTGGCCCCTTGCTTGCCCAACCGAGGGTCGCCCGCGTGCCTGCTCGGCACGCCTTGTTGATCGCCCCGGAGCGCGCCGACCTGGCCGCGCTTCGGCTGTTTGTCCGACCTGATTCGAGCTGGGGAGAGGTGAGCCGTCATGACCGTGAGCATCGCCGCCGCCGTGCGGATTACGACCAAGCGCAACGCCGTGTGGCGCGACTGCAACGGGTGCGGCTCCCTCGCCCCGCTGGCTCCTGATGAGGACCGCTGCCCCTCGTGTGCGCAGCCGTCCGCCGCCCGTCGCCGTCCGGCGTCGGGCGCCCGTCGTTCCGGAAGGAACCGCAAGTGAGCAGCTACGACCTGAACGACGCCGACCCGGACGGGCCGAGCGTCGATGACCTGGCCGCGATCGATGCGGAGTGGCCGCTGATCGCGGCCGAACTCGACCTGTTGGACGCCGAGATCAGCATGCTCTACGCCGAGGACCGCGGCGGCCCGACCGAGCTGGACTGGCGGCGGTTGCGCCGGGCTGAGGCCCGCGTTACCCGCGCCGCCGCCGACCTGGCCACCGGCACCACCGGCCCGCTCCGCGCGGCCTGATCCGCACCGCGCCCACCGCCGCACCTGCCCCTATCTCGAAGGAGAGAGCACGTGAGCACCCGCAAGAACCGCCGTGCCGTGATGGCCGAACTGCTGTTGCTGGCCAACCCGGCCGAGATCCGCGACCGTGACGGCGTTTCGCTGTCGGTCGACTTCGACAGCATCGCTGAACTGCGCTCGTGGCTGGACCTGGCCGGACTGAACAGTCCCGACCTGCTGATCAGCGAGCACGACAGCACCACCGAGGACGGACGCCCGTTCCGGGCGTTGAACGCCTTTCCCACCTGGCACGGGTGGGAGATCTACGCTCGCGCCGTCGACTACACCGACGCTGCGCCGCTCGACGCGACCACCGCCGACCAGCTCGCCGCCCTGGCCGTGGCCGCATGACCGTCGTCTACACCCCGCCCCCTCCCGCGTGCTGCATCTGCGACCCGCAGGAGTGCGCCGCCGACGACACCGGTGAGCACTGCATCACCCGGTCCTGCGGGTCCTGCTTGCACGGCTGTCCCGCCCCGGACGACCAGTGCTGCACCGCCCCGCAGCAGCGGGAGGTGACCAGGTGAGCCAGCACGAACCGAAACGCACCCGCCGGCCCTGGTCAACCAGCCCCGACGTGTTCCACAGCACCGGCCGTGACGGCTTCACCGGGGCCGCCAAGGGCGGCCGAACCCTGGGCGTCAGCGAACACCGACCCGCACCCACCCCCCGACCCGCCAACCGGAAGGACAACAGCCGATGACCGCCCCGACCATCAACGGCACCCGCTACCCGCAGACCGTAGAGGATCTGCTCGACCCGGCCCGACTGCTCTGGGTTCAGCTCGGCGGACCCCCGTCGCGGAACCGACTCATGCGCGAGTACCGCATCGGTGCGCCGAAGGCTGACGAGCTTCGGGCACGCCTGATCGCGGAAGCGGAAGCGGCCCGAGAGCGGTTCCGCGAGCCGGCCCGCGACCCGTGGGACTACGCCGAGCCAATCGGCCCCGACCCGCTGCCGGCCCCAGCCGCGCCCGAGTCCGCCCCGCCGAGCGAGCCGGACCCGACCCCCGCCCCGATCGAGCCGGCCGCCGAGCCGGTCGAGCAGGTCACGGAGGTCGGTCACCCGGGCACGCCCGCCCCGCAGAAGCCGACGCGGCGGCCCGTCGTGTGGCCCGTCGTGCTCATGGCGCTGGGCGCGTTCGTCGCCGTCTGGTCCGGCTGGGTGGGACTCGGCCGGATGACCGGGTTCGGCATGGTGGACCTGCTGCCCGGCATCGTGGACCCGGGTTCGTGGGCCACCATCGATTCGGCGATCACCCTGCCGATCGGGGTGGAGGCGTACGCCGCGTACGCCCTGTACGTGTGGCTGTCCGGTCGGGTACCGGACCGCGCTCGCCGGTTCGCCAAGTGGTCGGCCATCGCATCACTCACGGTCGGGGCGCTCGGCCAGGTCGCCTACCACCTCCTCGCCGCCAACGGCATCACGGCGGCCCCGTGGTGGATCACCACCCTCGTTTCCTGCCTCCCCGTCGCGGTGCTCGGCATGGGTGCCGCCCTGGCGCACCTGGTCCGCGCCCACGACTAGCGACGCCCGGCGGCACGGCCCCTGGCCTGGAAAACCGTGCCGTGCCGCCGGTCCCTAGCCCACCCGAGACATCTCAGATGGAGGAACCCCCATCATGACGCCCCCGCACGATGACGAGCGTTTCGACTGGCAGGCCGCAGAGGCGGACCTGACCAACCCTGGCGCTGAGGTGGTCGACCTGGACGACGCCCGCGCCCGCCGCACTCCCCGGCCGCGTCCGGCCGGTGACACGCACTTCGACGTGACCCTGGACGAGATGCCGCAGCGGGGCGGGATGCTGGTCGACCCGCCGCCGGTTGCGTCGTCCGGACGCCGGCCGATTCTCCCGTCCGGGTGGTCGACGTGGCCGAACATCAAGCACAGCATCCGGCAGGCCGCCGAGCTGGCCGCCTACCGGGCCGGGTTCCACACCGTGCGCGCCCCCTGGTACGCCGCACAGGCCACGTTCTGGGCGACGGTCGGGGCGTTCCGCCTCACCGGCCGTCAACTGCGCTGGTGGTGGGTCAGTGAGCAGACCGGGTTGCGGCAGGCCGCCGCCGACGCGGGTGACGCGCAGACCTGGCACAAGCTGCACCGGGAGGTGAAGGCCACCCGCGCGTGGCGGGGCCTGGTCCTCACCGCCGAAGCCCTGACACTGGCCATCGGTGGGCCGATCGTGTGGGCCACTGCCCCGTGGTGGGCGCTGACCGCCGGCACCGGCCTGGTCGTGGCCTATCTGGCGCACGTCGGGCGGCCTGATGACCGGCCGATCATCACCCCGGCGACCGTGGCGGGCCGGTTCCGGCGGGTCAACCCGGACATCATCCTGCGCGCCTACTACGCGGCCGGCCTGGGCAACCCGGACAAGCCGCACCAGCGGGTGGAGTTCGGCTCCACGATGGCCCGTGACCCGTCCGGTACCGGCTCTCAGGTGTCGATCGACCTGCCGTACGGCAAGACGTTCGACGACGCGGTGAAGGCCCGTGGTGCCATCGCCTCCGGCCTCGACGTCGCCGTGTCTCAGGTGTTCATCACCCGCGACCCGTCGTCGCACCGCCGGCACACGCTGTGGGTGGCCGACCGTGACCCCCTGGCGGCCGGTGCCGGGCGGACGCCGCTGTTGCGGTGCAAGCCGACCGACATTTGGCAGCCGGCCCCGTTCGGGCTGGACGAGCGCGGCAACAAGGTCGCCATTGACCTGATGTGGAACAGCGTCCT
>NZ_JBDPMC010000166.1:0-3969 GCF_039871625.1 Micromonospora sp. B11E3
CAGGATTGCCCGGTCTGGACAGGACAGCCGTGGTCGGCTGTGGACCTGGCGGCGGAGCACCGCGACCTCGTGGCGCAGCGCCAGCAGCTCCGCGAGCAGGGCACTGTCACTGCGGGCCGCGACGAAAGGGCGCCGAACACGCGGATCGCGAACAGGTAGATCAACCGGAACACCATGACCATGAAGGTGCCTCAAACTTGCGAGGGACCAGCTCACAGCGCGTGCGACAGGAATTGGCACCGTACAGGGTGCAGCGGTTCACCCCGCTGTTGGCCGACGCCGCTCGCTTCGCTCGTCACTCACCTGGTGACCGTTGGTTCGTGGACGAGACCTACGTCAAGGTCAACGGGGGAGGAATGCTCAGAACCTGTGGATCGGCCGGGAAGGGGCGTACCTTCCCGGTGATCGATTCGTGTAGGTCTCGAGCAAGGCCGACGTTGGCGCGTCGGTCGGAAAGGCACGCCCGTGCTGACTGTAGTCGCCGAGGACGGGCAGCGACGCGAGGGCGTCTCGCTGCTGGATGACATCGTTCGTGAAGGGGCGCGGCGGATGCTGGCCGCGGCGTTGGAGGCTGAGGTCGACGCCTACCTGGCTGAGTTGGCGCACGAGCGCGATGAGCGGGGCCGGCGGTTGGTGGTCCGCAACGGCCATGCTCAGCCGAGGGAGGTGATGACCTCAGCGGGAGCGGTCGAGGTGCGGGCGCCGCGGGTCAACGACAAGCGCACCGATCCGGTCACCGGGCAGCGTCGGCGGTTCCGGTCGGTGATCCTGCCGCCGTGGTGTCGTAAGAGCCCGAAGGTGGCCGAGGTGTTGCCGTTGCTGTATCTGCACGGCTTGTCGACCGGGGACTTCGTGCCGGCGTTGCAGCAGTTCCTCGGCTCGGCGGCTGGCCTGTCGGCGGCGGCGATCACGAGGTTGACCGGGCAGTGGACCGACGACTACCACGGCTGGCGCAAGCGGGACCTGTCGCGGGTCGACTACGTGTATGTGTGGGCCGACGGCATCCACGTCAACGTGCGCCTGGACGAGGACAAGCTGTGCCTGCTCGTGGTCGTCGGTTTCCGTGCCGACGGCAGCAAGGAACTGGTCGCCCTGGCCGATGGCTACCGCGAGTCGACCGGCTCCTGGGGTGATGTGCTGCGTGACTGCGCCCGCCGGGGTATGCGCGTCCCGGTCCTCGCCATCGGTGACGGCGCGCTCGGCTTCTGGGCCGCGCTACGTGAGGTGTTCCCGGCCACTCGTGAGCAGCGCGACTGGGTCCACAAGACGGCGAACGTCCTCGCCGCGCTACCGAAGTCGGCGCATCCGGGCGCGAAGGCCGCCCTGGCCGAGATCTGGGGCGCCGAGGACAAGACCCACGCCCAGCTCGCCGCGAGACGGTTCGCCGGCCTGTACGGGACGAAGTTCGCCAAGGCCGTCGCGAAGGTCACCGACGACCTCGACGAGCTGCTGGCCTTCTACGACTACCCGGCCGAGCACTGGGTGCACCTGCGCACCTCGAACCCGATCGAGTCGACCTTCGCCACCGTCCGACACCGCACCCGCGTCACAAGGGCCCCGGCAGCCGCGCCGCCGGCCTCGCCATGGCGTTCAAGCTCATCGAAGCCGCCCAGGACCGCTGGCGGGCAGTCAACGCACCCCACCTCGTCGCACTGGTCCGCGCCGGAGCGACCTTCGTCAACGGCCGCCTCGTCGAACGACCCGAAGACACCGCGGCCGCGTAGCAACTACCTCATCCGCAGGTCTTGACGATTCCTCCAACGGGGTGTGGCGGTACGTGTACCGGGCCGTGGACCAGCATGGTCAGGTCATCGACGTGCTCGTCTCGGCCCGTCGGGACGCGGACGTGTCGGCCCGGCGGTTCGTCCGCCGGGCGCTGACCACGCTGGAGGTCATGCCCGGCGAGGTTGTCACCGACGCGAACCCGGTCTGTCCGAGGGTGCTCGACGACCTGGTCCCGTCGTCGTGGCACCACATCGAACGACACGCCAACAATCCGATCGAGGCCGACCACAGCCAGCTCAAGCACAGGCTCAGACCGATGCGCGGACTCCGCACCGACCGCGCCGCGCAGACGATCATCGCCGGCCGTGCCTTCGTTCAGAACCTCCGACGCGGACACGACGAGCTCGCCGCTGACGTCCCGCCCGGTCTGCGGGTGGCCGCCGCGTTTACGGAACTGGCCCGAGCCATCTGACAGTGCCCGGTGACGCGGCTCGGCGTGTCCACCGATCCGCCAACGCAACAGCGCCGGCGAGAGGGCGCGCGGAGGTATTGGCCCCTCGATTGCCAGGATGGGCCCCGCCTCACGTACTCCGCGCCCGGGCACTGATCAAGTTGGCACCGGCCAAGTTCCCTTGCCCCAGCCGGACGGTGCTCACCTGCGGCGTGCAGATGGTGTACCTGGTTGTGCCTACTGGGGCGGCGCTGCCCGTGCCGACCGGCTGGCGTTGCGGGGCGGGGAAGGCCGGCTGGGCCTGGCCGATGAGGTTAGGATGCGAGTCGGGTCGCTGTCCGCTCATCGAATGGCAGCAGCGTGAGTTGATCGTGTTGCTATCTCTGGTGGTGGAAGTCGCCGGGGTATGTCATGATGGTTTCTCCGTGGCTGCTCGGACGCCGGCGAACTGTCGCCGACGTGTAGGGACTGCCCCGTACGAAGCTTCTACTCACAAAGGCTCTTGGAAATCCACCATGAGCGATATAGCGCCCGGACCTGCTAGGACTTGGCAGGTTGCGGCCGGACCTGTTGGGCGGGTTCGGACGAATGGAGACTTTTTCCGTAGTCACATTGAAGCATGTGACTACGGATCAGAAGGTTAGGGGTTCGAGTCCCTTCGGGCGCACAAGATCAAAAAAGCTTGACCTGCGGAAACGCGGGTCAGGTTTTTTGCTTTCCCGTCCCTTGTGGACGCGTGGCTGCTCGGTGGCTGCTCGTCCGACGAGCGTCGCCTACGTCCTGCCCTGTCCGATGAGTTTCAGGGTGTCCGGTTCGGTCCATCGGAGCCCTTGCGCGGATGACCACCGAATCAAACCCGAACATCGATGTAGTTGCCGAGGTGTTAACCGGGCGCGCGTTCGTTCGGAGCGTTACCCATGCTCGTCGCGGCGGTTGGTGGCGATGTCGCCGCCCTTGCCGAAAAAGATCACGCTGTTGGCCTGGTTCCACGACTCGACGACGTTCAGGCCTTCGTTGATCTCGCATTGCAGGTTCGGTTGCGCAGGTAGCGGGCGACGAGGACGCGACGTCGACGGGCAGCCGGGCCACGATCCGGGCGGTCAGGGTCTGCTCGGCCTGGTGCAACGCCGAGCGCACGATCCGGTCGATCCGCCCGGCTGCCGGCGGCTCGATCCGCACGGCCTGGCAGCGCACCAGCAGCTCGTCGCGGACCAACTCCGGGCGCCGCTCGGCCTCGCACACGTTGCCGGCCAGCCACCGCGTCAGCTCTCTGCGTCGATCACCGAGCACTCGCGGAAGCCGAGATGCGAACGGATCTGCGCACGGTAGTACGCGATCGTCGAACCTGTCCACTCGTACTGCCCGAGCTCGGACAGCCCTACTCCGACTTGTCGGGCTACACACTCGACCGCCTCGTCCGGCAGCTCGCCGCAGCCGCGAGGGAATCGACCGATCCGGGTGTAGAACTTCAGCAGCAGCGCGAACCCGAGCCTCGTCGGTCCGCGCTTACCCGCGATCAGTTCCCGCTCGTCGTCCAGGAGCGTCCAGTGCTCGACCAGCTCATCCAGATCCAAGGCCCGCGCCATAGCCGGACATCATCACGGTCGGCGCCCGCCGCCGCTGCCAGCGACCACCCGTTCGAGCGTCAGCCCAACGACCACTACTCAGAGCGACCGGCAATAGGCACCCAGGATCCGGACAGGTAGGTACCCGGAGTAGCAAACAGGCACGGGACATCGATCATCGGAGTTCTCTACGCTCAGTGATCGACGGGAGTCCCGTGCCTGCCTTGC
>NZ_JBDPMC010000167.1:0-3351 GCF_039871625.1 Micromonospora sp. B11E3
AGCGGTACCCCCACCAGCGCCGCGACCACCGTACCGGCCAGGATTATCTGCGGCGACATGCCGAGTTGCTTCGGTCCATAGGACAGGGTGAACACGGTGGCGATGTAGAACGGGATGGTCCCCGCCGTCAACGCGCCCATCCCGATCAACAGGGCCCTCTTGTGGTGCCGCAGGATGACGGCGATCGGGACGGCGGCCCGCTGCCCCGACTCGCGGATCTCGCGGAACTCCGGCGTTTCCAGTACCCGCAGCCGGACATAGAGTCCGACCAGCAGCAACACTGCGCTGCCCAGGAACGGGATGCGCCAGCCCCAGCTCAGAAGTGAGTTCCCGGTCAGGTGAACCACCAACAGATAGGCCGTACTGGCCAGCGCTAGCGTTCGCTTGGTTTCAGGGATTTTGACAGTTGAGCCAAGTTTTCACGTGGCCGTAGGTAGTCGTGCTTGGGTTAGGTAGTCGTTGATGTGCTGGTCGATGGCACGCAGCGCTTGGCGTAGCGGTGGTGGTGCGGGCGGCTGGTCGGCGGCCAGTAGTGGGGTGAGGATCCGGTTGTGGACCTTGGTGTAGAAGATCGCGAAGCGGAGGCCGTCTGGGGTCAGGGTGTAGGTGTTGGAGCGCGGCTGGCGGGTGATGAGGCCTTTGAGGCGCAGCCGGCGTAGGTCGTAGCTGGCCTGCCCGATGGTGTACGGGGCGTCGAGTAGTCCGGTCATGAAGGCACGCAGGCTCTTGTTGGACAGACCGGTGACGGCGTGCACGCAGGTGGCCAGGGCGCCGGCCAGGGCCATGACCCGAGGGTCGCCGAACCGTAGGGCCGGGGCCCTCCTGCCCTCCTCGATGGTGGGGTGCGCGACCCGCGCGAAGGCTGGGCTCGCGAGGACACAGCCCTGGCCGACTCGCTCAGTATCGAGGAGCCGGTTGTTGATCGCACGGGCCTTGTCCTGTAGTTCGTCGAGGTGCTGCAGTCGGCGGCCGACCCTCAGGTCGGTGGGTGAGTTGATGACGGTTTCGATGCGCAGGGCGCGGCCGTCCTTGAGGTACTGCTTGATGCGGGAGTGGCGGTAGAAGGCGTTGACGGTGACATCGACGCCGCGGGTGACGACCTTGGTCTTGAACACGCCGGGGGTGGCTCGCTGAAGCGACGCCTATCCGACGTCGTCTACCAGGCCTTACGCACCGACTGCGTGGCCGAGGCTTGACAGAGGAGCTATGTACAGTCCCGCATCCGCCAACCAAACCCGGCCTTCCGCTCGGACACGTACTGCCACGCCGTCACCGCCGGCCCGATACCGGCCACAAGCCCTCACCGCGTCAGCACGCCGAGCCCGCTGGCTGCGGTTCCTGCCCGTCCGGATGCCTGGGGCGTTTCGGTACCTGCCCGGCCAGACCGGCTACAACCGCTGCCGTCGCTGACCTCAGTCCCAGGTCAGGAAACGGTAGTGCAGCCCGGTCGACGACTCCTGCCACGCCCCAACGGAGTCTGGCGCACGCCCCATGTCCGGCGCGTGCGTGTCACCTTCGAAGAACTCCCGGATCTCGGTGACCACGAGCCGGTCCGCGAGAGGCAGCGCCGCCCGATACACCGCCGCGCCGCCGATCACCCACACATCCCCGGACACCGCGGCGAGCGCTTGCGGCAGGTTGGGGAACGTCTCCACGCCCTCCTGCGGCGTGCGCGACAGCACAAGATTGCGCCTGTCCGGCAGCGGCCGGAACCGCGGCGGCAGCGACTCCCAGGTGCGGCGGCCCATGAGCACGGTCGCGCTCGTGGTCAGGGAGCGGAAGTGCTTTAAGTCCTCCGGCAGGTGCCACGGCAGCGTTCCGTCGCGGCCGATGACGCCGTTCGCCGACTGCGCCCAGACGAGCCCGATCACACCGCCACCGGTGCCTTGATGCCGGGGTGCGGGTCGTAGCCGTCGAGCGCGACGTGCTCGTAGGTGTACTCGAACAGGCTGTCCGCCGGCTTCAGGCTCAGCGTGGGGAACCTCCGCGCCTCGCGCGCGAGCTGCGTGCGGACCTGGTCTTCGTGATTGTCGTAGATGTGACAGTCGCCTCCGGTCCAGACGAAGTCACCGACGCCGAGGCCCACCTGCTTGGCGATCATGTGCGTTAGCAGCGCGTAGCTCGCGATGTTGAACGGCACGCCGAGGAACAGGTCCGCGCTGCGCTGGTACAGCTGGCAGGATAGCTTGCCGTCGGCGACGTAGAACTGGAAGAACGCGTGGCACGGCGGCAGCGCCATCCGCGGGATGTCGGCGACGTTCCACGCGGACACGATGATCCGCCGAGAGTCGGGGTTCTCGCGCAGCGTGCGCAGCACCTCGCTGATCTGGTCGACGTGCCCGCCGTCCGGGGTCGGCCACGACCGCCACTGCACGCCGTAGACCGGGCCGAGATCACCGTCCGGCGCCGCCCACTCGTCCCAGATCGTGACGCCGTTTTCCCGTAGCCACGTGACGTTCGCGTCGCCGCGCAGGAACCACAGAAGCTCATACGCGATCGAGCGGAAGTGGACCCTCTTCGTCGTGATCAGCGGGAAGCCGTCGGACAGCCGGTAGCGCAGCTGGTGACCGAAGAGCGACCGCGTGCCCGTGCCGGTGCGGTCCTCCTTGCGGGCGCCCGTGTCAAGCACGTGGCGGAGCAGGTCTTCGTACTGCGTGTCCGGCATGCCCGGAGCCTAGAGGAGACGAGTAGTTGCTAACGGAGTAGTGGTCGTAGGCGGTCAGAGAACGCGTGATCGGTTGGCCGGTGGCTCGGTTGTGCCAGATGGCGGCGGTCAGGGCTAAAAGGCGTTGCGCGACGCGGACTCCGACGCCGTCGATGGTGCGTCCGCCGTGCTGTTCCAGAAGGTTTTGGTTCGCGGCCCGGATCGACTGGGTGTCCAGCACGACCGCGGTCGGATCCTCCCGGCGGCCGGCCTTCTCCCGCGCCTGGCAGCGCAGGAGGTCGTGGATCACCTGGTCGGTGCCGTCGTCACGCCACAGGGCGAAGTAGTAGTAGGTGGCCGACTTCGGGGGTAGGTCGTGCGGCAGGTACGCCCACTGACAGCCGGTCCGGTTCTGGTAAAAGATCGCGTTCACGATCTCCCGCAGGTCATAGTCACCCTGACGACCCGAGACCGACACCGAGACACGCTTGACCTTCCACGCCTCCAGGAACGGCCCGATCAACGCCCACTGCTCGTCGGTGAGGTCACTGGGGTACGGCTTTCGATCACCCATGACCGACCTAGGCCGTGTCTCGTCGATCTTGGGTGAGGTCGCGTAGCCAGATCTTCATCGTGGCGATGTCGACGGTGGCCTGGTACATGTAGTCGCGCTTGTCGTACCTGGTCGCGACCGCCCGGAACTGCTT
>NZ_JBDPMC010000168.1:0-3223 GCF_039871625.1 Micromonospora sp. B11E3
CTGAGTGGATCTTTCTGGCTAGGCACCCGAAAGATCAGCAGAAGTCGTGCTCGCCTGCTATCCAGCCCTCAACATCAGCGTTTTCATTACATAACCGGACAATACGAAACAACGCCGGGGCCCTGCGGCGTGACCGACCTCGGGGACCTTCTTGAGTAGATCAATGTCAGATTCGGTCCAAGTGCCATCTGAGATCCGGTTCAAAGCACCCCGAAGCTCAGAGATACTTGGCTTGCCCTCAGCCCGGCCTGAGGCCGAGGCCGGGGTCCCGATCCCAGCGACGCCGGCACCAACCACGAGCGCTGCTACCGTGACTCGACCGAGCCTTTGGAGTAGAGTGGTTCCGATTCTCATGCTGCCTCCGCGGCGATTGAGGGTCCGACGGCCTGCAGGCCCCAATCCTGCGGGCCGTCCCTATGTGCGGAAAATGTATCAAGGCGGGGCCTCGGAAGCTGGCCCCACGCGCAGCCAGATGATCCTGAATGCTACAGCGCGTGCGCAGGATGGCCGAGCAGGTAATGATCTTTCGGGCAAAGCGTGTTTACCCAAACACGCAGAGTGAAGATCACGAAGACGTAACGATGGATTGTTGACGTCGAGCCTGTGGTGCGGCTGAGTGACGACGAGCACGAGCAAGGATGGACGCGACAGCGCCCTTGGGGCGGGTCGGCTTACGTGTCTGCAGCTCATCGGGCCGTTGGTCGTTCATCAGGACGAAGGAGGCACACCGCTGCCGCCGAGCGGGGGACCGACAAGATCCGGAACATGCACGGAATGATCAAGCACATCAGCGGGGAGCCGCCGGGCGTATGTCCTGGTAGGGCGAGAGGTCGCACAGTCAGCGCTAGACCCTTCCTAAACCGTGTGTCGCAGGTTCGAATCCTGCCGGGGGCACCAGCGCGAGGCCCTGACCAGCGAAAGGCCGGCCAGGGCTTCGATGTCTATCTATGCAATTTTGAATCGCTTCCCCGAAATCCCGTCGGTAACGCCGATGAGCGATCAGACACGTTCTGCGGGGACAGCCAGGTGCCACGCCGGGAGGCGAAGATCGCGTCGTAAGGGTTGCCGGCGGCGACGAGCTTGCGGGCCATCAGCATCCCGACCGCGAACCGAGGCAGAACAACCGTTCGGAAGCCGGCATCGGACTTCGTCCACTCCTGCCGGAAGAAGCCCTTGCCCTTGAGGTAGACGATATGCCGCAAATGGTCAGGGTCGGGCGTTCGGCGGCGAGATCCAGGTCTTCCCACTGCAAGGCCAAGAACCTCGCCGATGCGGGCGCCGGTGGCGAGCATGAGGTCGACGATGTCGGCCAGGTCACCGGTCGGTCGAGGCCCCCGACTTCCCCGGCGTGGGCTGCTGCCACTTCCGAATCGCCTCGCGGACGCCTTCCAGTTGCTCCGTCTCTAGGGCGACTACCTTGCGACGCGGACTGCGTAGTCGGCCGGTCTCGCGTACCGGGTTGGTTGTCAGCGCGCCGTGGCGTACGGCCAAGGCGAACATCTGGGTGAGGACGACCTTCGCGAGCCTTGCGGCTGTCGGACGGTCCTCGGCGATCCCGCGCAGGAACTTATCGAGGCGTCCGACACCGGCTTCCCGGATACGGAGGTTGCCCAGGGCGGGCACGATCGAGACGCGCACGCTGACTTCGTACTGACTAATGGTCTGCGGCGCGAGACGTTCCTCCGCGGTGATCCTGCGTTCCGCAGCTTCACTTCGGTCTAGTCCGCGAATCTGGGGCTTGAGCTGGGAAAACGCGGGTAGGCCCGGTGGCGTGGCGTGTCACTAGGCCGTGGTGTCCGTGCTGGTCAGGCGGGTGCGGGTGTCGCGTTGATGACGCGGGGCGGTTCGGTGCCCTTCAGCTTGGCGAACAGGGCGTTCTGGGGCTGGGACAGTTCGGTGCGCTGGCGGAACGTGCCGGCGGGGCCGGTGAACACGCCGATGTGCAGCCGCTCGACGTCGGTGAGGATCTTGCCCCGGGTGTGGCCGATGGTGGTCTCGGCGATGCGGATGAGCAGCAGCGCCAGCCAGCACGGCAGGATGTGGGCGCGGATGCGGTCCTCGCGGCGGTGGTAGACCGGTCGCAGGTCCAGGGTGGTCTTCATGCCGCGCCAGTCGCGTTCGATCTCCAGAAGCTGCTTGTAGCCCAGGACGATGTCCTCGGCCGACAGCTTCGGGTCGGAGCAGCGCAGTAGTAGTGCTTTGTTAGGTTGTATCATCGAATGGGTGTTTTAGAGGTGGTATGCGCCGACCGTGACGGCGAGTAGCAGTTGCAGCTCGCGCAGCACGGTGTAGAGGGTCAGGCCGGCACATCCGCTTTTGTGACCAGGCGGAGCAGGATGCAGAAGGCTTGGGCGAGCACGGTGAGGGTGACATGGCGGTGCCAGCCGGTGAAGGAGCGGCCTTCGAAGTGGTCCACGCCGAGGCCGGTCTTGAGTTCGCGGTAGTCGTGCTCGATCCGCCAGCGGATCTTGGCGAGCCGGACCAGGGTCTTCAACGGTCCCGAATGCTGGCTGATCGCCGAGTGGCCACCCGGCGCCGCCGAACCCGGCAAGTGCCGGACCGCGTCCAACGCAGAACGGCCCGGCCGGTACCCGTAGGAGTCCGGGTGGAACATCGGCTCCACCATCGGCTCCAGGTACATGGCCGCCACCGTCTGCGCGATCCTGTCCGCAACAGTCGGCACGCCAAGAACCCTGACCCCCTTACCACCCGGCTTAGGGATCTTCACCATCTTCACCGGCGGCGGAAAATACGCGCCCGACGACATGCGATTCCACAGCTTGTAAAGGTTGCCCTTCAGGTCCACCTCGAACGCTGCGATCGACTCATCATCGACCCCCGCCGCTCCCCCGTTGGCCTTCACCCGGCGATACGCCTCGAAGACCACCTGCTTTGAAATCTCAAACGACTTGGACTTCGGTTCACTCACCTGGCTCCTCCCGGCGATGCCGGTTGACCACCAAGCGAACCAGGGTGACCCGTCCCCTTCGCTCCACCCGAGTTACCAGGCTTCATCACTACTACGAGACGGTCTGCCCCCGTGCCCCGCGACGGTACTCGACCCCTCACGGTTTGCGCCGCTTGGGGAACTCCCTCTTGAGGTTCCCCCGATAGCGTGGAGGCCGGACCTAAGGGGATAGATGGTCATGGCTGAAACGAGGAGACGGTTCGACCGGGAGTTCCGTGAGGGCGCTGTGCGGATCGTGCGGGAGACGGGTAAGCC
>NZ_JBDPMC010000169.1:0-3205 GCF_039871625.1 Micromonospora sp. B11E3
GTTATCAAAACCATCGCCCGCGACGCCTACGGCTTCCGAAACCCCGAAAACCAACGCCTACGCACCCGCACCACCACCACGCGACGCCACCGCGGACACCTCAACCCCGCTTAAGTTCGAAGAGCCGTCAAACATGTAACTCTCTGAGCATGTCAACTACTTGGCGCAACACCCGGCGAGCGACCGCCGGAGCGGCTCCGGCCGCCGCTCGGCAAGCCCGCACCGGATCTGGGATCCCGGCATCCTCCGAGGTGAAGTGCGGACCCCGCACGCCGCGGGAAGAACGAAGCCGGCTCACTTAACGAACCAGCAGTGACACTCCCGGTCACAATGAGTGCGACCACCCAGGACGCCTCGCTGACACTGAGTGACCGACGAGGGCGCGAAAAAGCCACTGTGACGCAGCTCTCAAGAAACTTGCGTCGTCGCCTGCCACTCACTCCCCTGAACCGGCCAGGCGACGCGGATCGGTGTGGCGCTGACACCTGATCGCCCGGCACGCCGACCTTGGCGTCGAGGTCGCACCGCTCGGGACCGGCACGCTCGCCGAGGTGTTGGCCGGGCCTGCACCCGAACCGTGGGCCGACGGCACCTCCTGCACCCGCGCACCTCAGTGGAGAAGCCCTGATGACGCTGATCGCCGACCGTCCCGGATCGCCGCCGGCGCTACACCGCGACCTGGTCGCCATCGAGCCCCCGACAGCGGCAACGGCCGACGACCTCTTCCACAGACTGAGCAACCAGCGCCCGCACGTCGTCCACTTCTCCGGCCAAAGCTCATCGACCGGCCTGTTACTCGACGGCACTGACATCCACGACCCGGACGGGGGGTCGGCGTGGATTTCAGGCTCCCCTGCTGCTTCCGTGGGTCCATGATCGCGTGATCATGAGGACAATGGAGGCGGGTTTTGTCCGGTCCTGTGCATTGCTGGCAGGGTTTCCCTTGCGGCGCAAGCCTGCGGGACCGCCCCTCCGACCTCAAGGGCGCTTCGCGTCGCTGCGCGACGGCCCTACGGCCGCCCTTGACCCCGGAGCCTCTGCGGTCCCGTTGGTCAGGCTTGCGGGCAGGCCGGTGGCCTGCCCCGGCGCCGTGCGCCGCAAGGAAAACCGAGACTCGATGTCGCTTCGCTCCCGATTTGTCCACCCACGGATGAGTCAGGAGGGCCGGATTTCACCGTCCCTGCCCGGCTGCTCAAGGGGTGAGGTTCCCCCGGGATGTGGACACCGGGTTATGCCGCGATCTGTTGCAGCGTAGTCGGTGTGAGGGTTTGTTCGTAGTTGGCGGGGCTGAGGTAGCCGAGTGCGGAGTGGCGGTTGAGTCGGCCTGGAGCGCGGTGCTGGTGTTGCCACCAGCCCGTTTCTCCAGGCCGCTCGCCGAGTGAAGTGGGCCGCCAGCGAGGTGCCCGTGGTGTGGGTCCTTTTCTGTCGGCCTCTTCCCGAACCGTGCTGGTCGGTTTCCCTGACACACGGCTCTCCAGTGGTCAGTTCCGGAGGGATGCGCCATCCGGCCGGCGTGGATGTCCTCGTGGCAGGTCCGGCAGATGACCAGGGTCTTGCGGCGCCGTTTCGCCATGAGGTGCACCCATGCGGGTTTGTCGGGCCGGTCGTGACGGTTGAGGTCGGCGAGTTTTCGCAGGTGGTGGACTTCCAACCTGTCAGTGGACTCGCAGAGCGCGCATTGTCCGGCCAGCAGCCGGTGGATCAGTTCGTTGCGTTTGGCGCTGGCCATGACTCTGCTGCCGAATTCGGATCAGGCGGCGAGGGCGAGGTCAAGGCGGCTGAGGTTGCTGGTCCGGGCTGTTGGTAGGGGGCGTTCGGTCCACCAGGCGTGGAGTCGGACGAGGTTGAGGGCGGTCGCGGAGAACACGTGTTGGAGGCGGGTCTTCGCGATGCCGTGGTAGCGGGCGTGGCGGATGCCGGTGATGTCGAGGGCCTGGTTGATGGTGGCTTCGACGCCGGCGCGTAGCTTGTATTTGTCCTGCCAGTTGTTGCTGGTCTGCTGGGTGCGGGCGGTGGCCAGGGCGTGGTGCAGGTCGCGGGGGTAGAAGGTGAGTTGCCGGCCGCCGCGTTTCGCGGTGGTGCACTGCGCTCGTGCCTGGCACGGGCCGCAGGTGGCGCCGGCGAACTTGACCACGATGACCTCGGTGCCGCGTTGGACAGCGGGGCTCCAACTGGTGTTGGTCTGTCCTTGGGGGCAGGTGACCTGCCGGGTGTCGAAGTCGATGGTGAAGCGGGACTTGTCGTAGCCGGTACCGGCGCGGGCCTGGGCGGACTGGTCGAGCAGGGTCGGGGTGACCATGGTGACCCGGTAGCGGCTGGCGGCGGCGGCGATGGTGTCGGCCGAGGGATAGCCGGAGTCAAGGTAGTGCTCATCAGGTAGTAGCCGACGGTCGTGCAGTTGCTGGTGGATGCTGGTGGTGGCTTTCACGTCGGGGACGGTGGCCGCGGTGGTGGCCACGTTGACGATCAGGTTCGGCGCCGGACGGGGACCGGTCTCACCGTCAGGGCCGCTGGTAGCGTCCGGTTCGTCGTGGTGGTCGCAGGTTTCGGTCAGGTGGACCTTGTAGCCGTTCCAGAACAGGTCGTCGCCTTTGGCGGCCCACCGGGTGTCGGTGTCGTACGGCGAGGTGATCCGTGTTCTGGCGGGCGGGAGACCGTCCGTGTCCGCCTCCCGCCGCCGGATCACCTCCCGCCCCCTGCTATCGGTGGTGATCAAATAGTTCTGCACCAGCACGACCCGCAGGGTCTGCACGGCGGGCAGTTCGGCCAGCCATGCCGGAGCCTGCGCAGCGAACACCGCGCGTAGCAGGGCGACGGCGTCGGTGCCGTAGACATGGGCGAGCCGGTCCCGCTTGGCCTGCGAGGCGGGCAGCCGCCAGGAATCGATACGCGGTCCGTACCGGTGCGCCCACTCTCCGACGTCGATCACCGTGGCCAGCCAGTCCGGTGCGGCCATCGATAACGTTTCCAGGCAGGCCCGTACCGACTCACCGGCCAGTTCGAGGCGGTTGAGGTCACGTACCGCGCTGATCACGTGGGTGGAGTCGGTGCGTTGTTTACCACCGGCGCCGATCAGACCCTCCGGCTCCAGATACATGGCCGCCACAGTCTGGGCGATTCGATCATCCACAGTGGGCACACCGAGGACACGGACACCCGCTCCCCCAGCCTTCGGAATCTCCACGGCCTTCACCGGCGGCGGGAA
>NZ_JBDPMC010000017.1:0-110872 GCF_039871625.1 Micromonospora sp. B11E3
CATCTAGATGCGGAACGATCGCTTCGAACTTCGCCGCCAGCACCGCTTGCCGTTCGTCCACTGTGCTCATACCACAAAACCGAGGGCCATTCACGAAGACTACGGGTTAATTATCTGCGAGCCCTTAGGACACGACTACTGTCGGAACGCGCGCGGCGCATCCGCGCAGGTCAGCGGGGTGGATGGGCGCCTCCGAAGATCTCGTCGGCAACATCGAGCAGGAACTGGGGAATTGATGGGGACCGCCAGCGACTACGTACTCAACGAACTTCGGCTGCTCCGGGCGTCGCTCGGGTCGAGTCAGGAGGAGTTCGGCCGGACCATCGGGTACTCCGGCTCCCACGTCAGCTCCGTGGAGACGGGCGGACGCCCGCCGACGAAGGAGTACATGGAGGCCGTCGACCGCGCGCACGACCCCGCGTATCAGCCGGGCGGGGAGAGCCGGTTCATGCGGATGCTGCGCGACCTGGGCAAGCTGGACGTGACACCGACCTGGCTGCGCGAGTGGATCCAGTTCGAACGCGACGCGACCACCCTGCGGTGGTTCGAGCTGGCCTACGTCCCCGGCCTGCTCCAGACCGAACGGTACGCCCGCGCCACCCTCGCCGGAGGACGGTTCGACGCCGACGAGGTCGAGCGGATCGTGGCGTCCCGGCTGGAGCGCCAGGCGATCCTGGCCCGGGAGAGGCCCCCGCAGCTCATCGCCGTGCTGGACGAGGGCATCCTGCGCCGGCCGGTGCTCGACCAGCCGGGGCTCATGGCGGAGCAGTGCGAGCACCTGCTCGCGCTGGCCGCCAGGGAACACATCCAGGTGCACGTCGTGCCGGTCGACGCGGGAATGTACCTCGGGCTGGGCGGCCAGTTCATCATCGCCGACCTCCCCGACGGCGCACGGGTGACCTATTCCGACAACCAGCTCGATGCACAGATCGTCGATGCCCCGGTGGATGTCGCTAAGCTGGCGAGGACGTGGGAGATCGTGCGGAACGAGGCCCTCCCCCGCCGGCAGTCAATCGATCTGATCAAGGAAGTGACGAAGTCATGGACATGCTGATCCCGCGGTGGCGGAAGTCGACGAAGTCCGGCGGCAACGGCGGGGCCTGCGTCGAGGTGGCCGACAACGTGCCCGGCGTGGTGCTGGTGCGCGACACCAAGGACCGCGACGGCGGCACCCTCCACTTCGGTCCGCGCTCGTGGCGGGCGTTCGTCGATCTGGCCAAGGAGATCGGCCCGGTAGGCTGACCTGCCCGGAATGCGGGAAGCCCCCAGCGTGAAGCTGAGAGGCTTTCCTCGTGTCGACAAGATTCTCGGCCAACCATCTTCCCCGGTCTATGTCCACGGGTTAGTGTCCCGTCACCGCGCAGCGACGGCGGAAGCGGCCACAGGGTGCGCGGCGGCGTGCCCCGGACGGGTCGTGCCACTGGTTCCGTGACCTGATCGGAGACTGGCCGTGAGCACTACTGGCGCCGCCCCGGTCGACCCCGTCCCGGACATGGCGCCCGGCGCCGCGCCGGTCGGCCCGGCCGCCCTGGCGGATCCGGTACGGCCGGTGCGGGCGGGCTGGGTCGCTCTGCTCGCCGCGGCCAACCTGGGCGTCTGGATGGCGTTCTTCGCGCCCGTCCAGATCCTCCTGCCCCGGCAGGTCGAGTTGATCGACGCCGCGTACAAGGAGGCCCTGCTCGGCTGGGTGACCGGGCTGGGCGCGCTCGTCGCGATCGTGGCGAACCCGCTCGCCGGCGCGCTGTCCGACCGGACCGTGGCCCGACGCGGGCGGCTGCGGGTCCTCACCGGCCGCCGGCACGTGTGGACGTTGGGCGGCGCCGTACTCGCGGCGTTCTCGCTGGTCCTGCTCGGCCGGCAGCAGGGCATCCTGGGTGTGGCGATCGGCTGGGTGTGTGTCCAGGTCTGCCTCAACGCCATGCTGGCGTCGCTGACCGCAGCCGTGCCCGACCGGGTCCCCGTGGCGCAGCGGGGCGCGGTCTCCGGCTGGATCGGGCTGCCGCAGGCGGTCGCCGGCGTGGCCGGTGCCTCGCTGGTCATCGGGCTGGCGCAGGACGACAACGCCGGCGGCTACCTCGTGCTGGCGGTGGCCCTGGTGCTGCTCGCGCTGCCGTTCACCACACTGACCGAGGACCACCCACTACCGGTGGAACACCGGCCGCCGAGCGCCCGGCTGCTGCGCGGGGTGTGGCGGACCTTCCGCGACCACCCGGACTTCACGTGGGCCTTCATCACCCGTTTCCTGGTCCAGTTGGGCACCGCCCTGGCCACCCTCTACCTGCTGTACTTCCTTGAGGACCAGGTGCACCGGCCCCACCCGGAGCGGGACATCGTGGTCCTGCTCCTGCTGAACATGCTCAGTGTCGGGCTGTCGGCGGTGCTCGTCGGCCGGTTGTCCGACCGCACCGGCCGCCGCAAGATCTTCGTCATCGGGGCCGGGGTGCTGCTCGGCACGGCCGCGCTGCTGCTGGCCGCCCTGCCGACCTGGCCCGTGGTGGTGACCGCGGCGGTCGTGCTGGGCATCGGTTACGGCGCCTACATGGCCGTCGACGCGGCGTTGATCACCCAGGTGCTGCCGCGCGCCACCGACCGCGCCAAGGATCTCGGCGTGATCAACATCGCCAACGCCGCGCCCCAGGTCCTCGGCCCGGCGCTCGCCGCACCGATCGTGGTCTCCCCCGGCGGATACCCGCTGCTCTTCTCGGTGACCGGCGCGGTGACCCTGCTCAGCGGCCTGCTGGTGACCCGGATCCGACAGGTGCCCTGACGACTCGCACCGGCCGGTCGCCCGGCCGACTCCGATCCACGCGGGGCGAAGCTCGGGCAGCGAGCTGCCGCAGAGGTCGCGGGTGAAGTCGTCGTCCCGCACGATGTTGCTCGGTCAGCGGGAGGAGTCGCGGGCGGTGTCCGGTGGTGCGGCGGTTCCGTCATGCAGGGCCAGCACCTCCGCCTCGCCGTAGCTGCCGCCCTCCCAGACCGGGCCGACGGTGTGGATGATGTGCCGTACCGGCGGGTGGAGGTCGAAGGCCGGAGTCGCCTTGGCGTCGCCAGGATCGCACGGTGCGATCGCCGACCCGGCTTGCGCCAGTCGGGGCCCGGCCGCCCGGTGGATCGCGCCGTCGACCCCGCCGCCGCCGAGCAGTGATTCGTTCGCGGCGGTCACGATGGCGTCGACGTGCTCACGGGTGATGTCGCCGAGTACGACTTCGATGGGGGCCATGGCTGATCGTCGCATCGGCACCCGGAGCGACAACAGCCAGGGCTGGTCAGTTCCCTCTCACGCAGAACTCGTTGCCGTCGGGATCGGCCAGCACGACGGTGCCGTCCGCATCGACCTCGAGCCGAGTGGCCCCGAGGGAGATCAGCCGGTCGACCTCCGCCTGCTGGTCGCCGCCGGTCGGGGCGAGGTCGAAGCGCTGCCGGTTCCGCCCCTGTTTCGGGGCCACGGGCGGGCCTCCCCACGCGACCTTCGTGCCGCCGTGCGGTGACTGGACCGCGGTCTCCTGGTCCTGGTCCCACACCAGCGGCCAGCCCAGCGCCTCGCTCCAGAAGAGGCCGACCTCCCGGGTGCCGTCGCAGGCGATCTCTCCGAGGAAGCCGCACCCGGCGAGGAAGCCGTTGCCCGCCTCGATCACGCAGAACTCGTTGCCCTCCGGGTCGGCCAGGACGACGTGCCCCTCCTCGGGGCGCTGCCCGACGTCGAGGTGGTTGGCGCCGAGCCCGAGCGCCTTCGCCACCGTCTGCTGCTGGTCGCCGGGGCGGGCGCTGGTCAGGTGCAGGTGCATGCGGTTCAGCCCCACCTTCTCCGCGCGGCTCGGGACGAACCGGAGGCCGAGCTGGGTGTCGTCGCCGGGCACGAGAGCACCATCGGCGTCCTCGACGACCTCCCGGCCGAGCACGCCGGCCCAGAACCGCGCCAGGCGCGCCGCGTCGTGCGCATCGAAGGTCACCGTCAGTCGTCGCGAGAGCATCACCACACCGTAGGCACGGGCCAGCACGACAACAACGCAATTAGCCGGGCCGGACGCGTCGCGGGCGGCGCGGGAGGCGTGCCGACAGCTGACCCCTGGCCTGCGCCTGCCGATGCACCCGGCCGAGCTATAACATCATGATGGGAAGGATGCCGGCCCTTGTCGTCGTCGCCGGACCATCAGGGGCTGGCAAGACGACGCTCGCCCACCTGCTGGCCCGACGGATCGGCTGCCCGGCGATCTGCCGGGACGAGATCAAGGAGGGCATGGTCCACGCGGCCGGCGACTTCACCGCCGCACCGAGCGACGAGCTGACCCTTCGGACCCTGCCCACGTTCTTCACAGTGCTGCAGTTGCTCCTGACCGCAGGCGTCACCACGGTCGCCGAGGCGGCTTTCCAGGACCGCCTCTGGCGCCCCTGCCTACAGCCATTCATCCGGATCGCCGACATTCGGGTTGTGCACTGCCGGGTCGCCGCACAGACGGCCTTCGACCGCATCCAGCGGCGGCAGGGCGAGACCGCGACCCGGCGCGCCCACGCCGACGCGTACCTCGGCGACCGCAAGACCCATGCCGTCGGCCACCACGGCTTCCAGCCCGTCCGGCTCGACGTCCCCGAGATCGAGGTGGACACCAGCGACGGCTACCGACCCGGACTCGACGAGATCGTCACGTTCGTGAAGGCCGGACGATGAACCGCTCCCACATCGTCTCAGGGCGGCCGTACGTGGAGTCGTGGATGGTCAGGCGGTTGCGTGGAACGCCGGGGTTCGCGGAAACAGGCTGGTCCCGGTGCTCGGCGCGGAACCGGGACAACGCGGGCGCGGTGACAGCGGTGTCGACCAGGTCGAGACGATCGAGGTCGTACCGCGCGAGTACGGGCACGATCGCATCGCTGACCGGTGTACCGCGCAGGCTCAGTGAGCTGAGCTGGGCCACCTCGTCGCGCATCCCCGCGACCTGCTGATCAGTGCCGTCGGCGAGATGGATGCTCAGGCGGTCGAGGTGGGCCGGCATCCTCGCCGGGCCGGTGACGGTCGGGGCGACGAGGCTCACGTCGCGCACGGACGGACCGAAGGCACCGTCCAACCACAGCGTTTCGCGGGCACGCGCCGGCGGACGCGCTCGCGCTGTGCGGCGTGGACGTCGACACCGATCTCGCCGCGCTGCTCGCCGGTTATCCGATCAGGTACCAGTACTCCCGTTACACGGGCAAGTGGGTCGGCAGGTTGTACGAGCAGTTGCAGAACTGCGCGCCGTGGCGGCTGGCGACCGCGTACCAGGTTTGGCAGGACGAGCGGCGCGCGGCGCGACGGCCGGCGGACGAACCGATCGCGCTGTTCGGCCTGACGGGGTTGAACCAGCAGGCCAGGCCCATGGTGGCGATCGAGTCCCGCGAGGGTACGCCTCGCCTGAGGATGATCTGGAGCGCGAGCAACGCCCGCCTCACCCGGGCGCTCTGGGAATGCCCGGCCGACCTGAACGCCGCCCTGCTGGCCACCGGGGCGAGCTGACCCAGGCCGGCACCGATCGCGGTGTGAGCGGGCGCCTACCCGCGTGGGAGCATGCGTCCATGAGCGACGACGCGGCCGTCGACGTGAGCGCCCTGGCGATCAACGTCACCATCCCGGAAGGGCTCCGCTGGACCGACACCCGGCGCGGTGAGGAGTTCACGCTGACCACGCTCAACGTCCGGCTCCTCCCGGACGGGCGCCTCGCGGCGAAGGCCTACGGCCGGCCGACCGGCGGGGGCCGTGGCGCGTACGTCTCGTTCCCCGTGCCGGACAGGCCCGAGCTGGTGGCCCTGGTCGACACGGCCGCCAGCCGCGCCGGCGCGCTGTGGGCCGCCCACCGCGGTCTCGGCTGAAGGCCCGACGTGGTACGGCACGATGGTCCGGTGGACCGCAACAGACCCCGGCGAATCGTTCTGATAGACGACCTACGCTCCTTCGTCGACGGTCGTGGTGCCGAGGTGGCCCGGAGCAGCGCCGCCGGGGTGGCCCTCCTCGAACGCCACCGCGACGAGCGGCTGGACGAGCTGTGGCTCGACCACGACCTCGGTGGGGCCGACACGATCTGGCCGGTCGTGGAGGTGTTGGAGCGAGCGGCCTTCGAAGGGCGCCCGCTCGACATCGGCGTCGTTCTCGTCCACTCCGCGAACCCGGCCGGCGCGGGCAAGATGGCTCAGGCTCTGCAACGCTGGGGATACCGCGTCCGGATCGTGTCCGGATCGGCGGCCGTCGGCTACCTGACCGAGCCACAGAATTGACCCGACCACCGCCCATGGGCGGTGCCGGCTGGGCGCGGAAGGATCCGGATGATCGACTGGCTTGCGGATGTCTGGTCACGGACGCACGTCGTGCAGGTCGTCGAAGGCGGCGAGGACAACGCCGACTATCGCTGGCCGGCACAAGTCCGTCATCCACTACGGCGCGAAGGGCGACGGCCGCGGGGCTACAACGTGATCCAGTAGCGGCGAGCAGGGCCGAGCTTGGTATCCCGGATGCCCTCGAGGACGCCGCCGTGGTGCTCGATCGTCTTGGCCGAGGCGATGTTGTCGGCCGCGCACATGATCAGCACCTGTTCCAGGCCGAGCCCCCGCGCCTCGTCGAGCATCCGGCCCAGCGCCCACGTGGCCAACCTGCGCCGACGCGCGGACGGTCGGATGCCGTACCCGAGGTGGCCCATCGGCGGCGCGGCACCGTCGAACCCGTACCGGAGCGCGATGCCGCCGAGCACGCCATCGCCCTCGACGATCCATCGATACACGTGGCCGGCATCGTTCGGCTTCGTGGGATCCGCCTGATCGGCCAGCCGGGCCACCCAGGCCGCGAACCCGGCTGGCGAGTTCACCTCGTCGGACGGCCGCAGCCCGAAACCGTCCTCGTGAAGCCCGGGCCCCCACTCCTGATGCGCCTCGACCCATGCGTCGTACAGGCGGACGGTCGGTGCGATCAACTCAGGCATGCCACGACCATAGCCAGACCCGCACATCTGCGCCGGAGTGGACATCGCCCTGGCCTCCGCGCTGTTCTCGCACGTTCAGTCGCCGGCGGCACCTGCCCTGCATGGCCGCGTACCGTACCCCGCCGTGGGCACCGCAAAGGGATCCGCGGGAAGGAAACAACCGTAGTCCCGCAGCGGCTGCGGGTCGTCGAGTACCACCTGTTGCAGCCAACCGGCCGGTGACAGGCCGTCCGGCCGGTCGCTGACCCACACGCCGGGCAGAGATCCACCGACATTCGCCTCGCCGTCCACGGCGTCGGCGGCGAGCGTTCCGTCCCGGTCGAGCAGTGCGTGTACGGCGTCGTGGACGTCGACCACCGCCTCGGCCGCCTCGGCGTCGGTCAGACCTGGGTTGCGGTCGCGCAGCGCCTGCCGTGCCGCAGCCAGGAACCGGTCCGGGTCCACCACGACGACGTCGCGTCGGGTCCGAATGCTGATCGTCATGCCCGCCTTCGGTGCCTCGGCACCCGCCATATCAGGAGCGTAGACCCGAGGCTCCGCGCCGGCGGCCGTCGCCGCCGCGGTTCGGGCGAACGGCCGGGAGGAGCGATCGCGGGCGCGCTGCACGCGCGGTTCGGGATCTCCCGGCCGGCCGCTCCGCAGCGCCTGCGGGGCCGCGCCCCATCAGTGGCGGATGAGCGCGCCGGTCACCCGGTTGTGCAGAGTCCCGTATGGTCTGTTTGGCACCAGCGGCCGGAGGTAGGGCGGGGAGGTTCGAATGGCCGAGGGCAGGGTTGTGTCGTTCGATCCCGAGGAGGGGTACGGATACATCGCCCCCGATCACGGCGGTCCAGACCTGTTCGTGCATCACTCCAGCATCGAGACGAACGGCCGTCGGACCCTGGAGGAGGGGCAGCGGGTGTCGTTCGCGGTCGAGTCGGGTGCGGATGGTCCATGCGCGGTCAGAGTGACTCCGGTCGGCGGGGACCCGCAGGAGCCTTCGGTGGATGACAGCCGGCGGGTCCGCCGCGCCCGGTTGACGGTCGTGGCCGTCGCGTTCGCGCTGGTGTTGCTCGTACTTGTTGTGGCGTACACGTTCCTTGCCGCATCGGCCGGCTGGTGGCTGCCTGGCTGGTGGCCATGGGCGGTCGGCGGGCTGATAGGGGCCGCCTACGGCGCGGGGAAACTCAACAGGTGAGCGATCGGCGCGACTCCTGCCATCGGTGTCCGGTACCGGCTGGCGGCGGGGCCGGCCGCAACCCGAAACCGTCCTCGTGAGGCCCTGGGCCCCACTCCTGATGCGCCTCGACCCATGCGTCGTACAGGCGGACGATCGGTGCGATCAGCTCGGGCGATGCGGGGTTGAGGGCCCAACCGTCGGGGGTGTGGGTGAGGCCGAGGGTGGCGAGGCGGGCGAGGTTTACCGCGGCGGCGAGGCGGGCTTCATGCCGGCCGATGGTGATGCTGCGGCCGGTTTTGGAGTCGGTGCACTGCCCGCGTAGGGGGCAGGTGACGCAGGCGGTGCCGAAGTCGGCTTTGCCGGCGTGGCGGGCGTGGCCTTTGACCGGCCGGATCGGGATGGTGGTGCCGGCCGGGCAGGTCACCGTGGCGTCGCGGAGGTTGATGTCGAAGCGGTGCTTGGTGAACTTCCCGGTGGGCGCATCCGGTGGCTGGACCTTGGTCTTGGCGTCGATCCCGGCGCTGTCGAGCCGCTGGAGGACCTCGCCGTCGCCGTAGGCCGCGTCGCCGTAGACGGCGGCGGTGGCGGCGGTGGTGGCGGTCGGGTCGGTGAGGTCGGCGATCAGCCCGGCGGCCGGTTCGGCTAGAGCTCTACTATCACAGCACACTGTCGAATGCCCTACGGAAGGGGCGTCCATGTCTCCTCGGCGAAGAGTGCAGGTCGCATGGCTCATTTCGGTCGTCGCAGCGCTGTCGCTGGCCGCGGTCGGTGTCGCGGTAATCCCGGACGCGGTCGCCGTGCCGGCTCCGTGCCACCCCGACGTCGACGGGTGGCCGGCCTGCGCGGCCTCGGAGAAGCAGCTCTCCGCAGCGGCAGGCACCGAGCGCGACCTTGCGTTGAGCAAGCTGGACATCCGCCTGATGCCGCTCGGCGACTCGATCACCTACGGCGTGGAGAGTTCCGACCGCAACGGCTACCGCGACGAGTTGTACGACTACCTCAAGGGCAACGCGCGGAACGTCGACTTCGTCGGATCGGCGAAGACCGGGTCGATGAGCGACAACGACCACGAGGGCCACCCCGGCGACCGGATCGACGAGATCACGGCAATCGCCGACTGCAGCGTGCCGCGCTATCAGCCGAACGTCATCACGCTGCACGCCGGCACCAACGACATCGGCCAGAACTTCGCGCTGTCGTCCGCGCCCACCCGGCTCAAGGAGCTGATCAACCAGACGCTGGCCGATTCACCACGGGCCACGGTGCTGGTCGCCCAGCTCATCCCGGTCGGCAAGACCGGGTTGCAGTCGCGCATCGACGCGTACAACGCGGCGCTGCCCGCCGTGGTGCGGGACCTGCAGGACAAGGGCAAGCGCGTGCTCCTGGTGGACATGAGCAGGGTGCTGATCACCGATGGTCTGCAGAACGACGTCCACCCGAACGACGAGGGCTACGCCAAGATGGCCGCCGCCTGGTACGAAAGCGTGCTCGATGCGAACCATCGGGGCTGGATCCAGGCGCCGCTGCCGGAGAACGCCCCCACCGCCTGCTCCCCGGGAGACTCCGACGACACGGCACTCGGTACGGGGTGGCGCAAGCTGGGCGAGATCGCCTCCGGATACGGCGGCACCCCCGGCCGTACGATCATCGCCGAGCTGAACGGCGACAAGCGGGCCGACTACCTGCAGGTCTATTCGGACGGCCGCTTCCGGGCCTCGGTGAACACGGTCGGCACGCCCGGGCAGCCCCACTGGGTCAACGTGGGCAGGTACGCCCCCGCAGGGCAGACGGCGGTCCACGGCGACGAGGTGCGGTTCGCCGACCTCAACGGGGACGGGCGCGACGACTACCTCGTGGTCAGTTCCACCAGCGAGGTGCGGGCGTACCTCAACGTCAAGCGTTCGGGTGACACGCTCGCGTTCGTCCCCTGGGGGATCGTCTTCCGCGTCGATTCATTCAACCGGAACAACCTGCGCTTCGCGGACGTCACCGGAGACGGGCGTGACGACCTGCTGCGGGTCGGCGCGAAGGGCGCGGTGCACGTGTACCGGAACATGTGGGACCCCGCCACCGAACGCCAGGCTGGCAAGCCACAGCCGCCGGCCTGGCGGCTGTGGCTCAACTGGGCCGGCGGCACCCGGGGCTCGTCGCTGGAAGCGGTCCGGTTCGCCGACGCCGACGGTGACGGGCGGGCCGACTACCTCCAGGTCAGCGTCGAGGGCGCGGTGCACGCCTTTCTCAACCGTGGCGGCGGGGGCAACGGCGGCTTCCAGGCCCGCTACGACTGGGCCAACGAATCCGGCTACCCCCGCCCGTACATCCAGTTCGCCGACATCAGCGGCGACGGCAAGGCCGACTACCTGGTGGTCTACCAGGGCGGCGCGGTCCGCGCCTGGCTGAACCGCGGCGGCAACTAGCTGGTGTTGAACGATGGCCGCCGCCGGCGCGGCGGCCATCGTTCTATATCTATTTCAGGTAGTTCGTTGGTGTGGCGTTGAGTGTTGCTTCACAGCAGTTGGACCTGCTGGATCCGGTGAGCCGGTTCTGCGGCGAGACGTTACCGGCGAACTCGATCTTCACTCTCAACGGCCCGCACCGCCGCCTCAGCAACGGCTTCAGCACCTGAAACCCTCGAACCAGCACACCGAACCGACACCACACGAGATAACGGCGGCCGACCGGGGACCCGGTCAACCGCCGTTCAACACCAGCTACCTAGTCATGGTCCGACTGGCCTGCGGTGCTGTCGTCCGAAGCGGTACGGCTGGCGCATGACGGGCAGCCGCGTCACGAGATTTCCCGCGGAAGATGGTGCACAGTCTGTCGAGAACGGCCTGGCGGCTCCGTCTCAGGAGTGGCCACGGCCACCGTGGCCGTACAGGTCTGAGGAGACCCTGCATGACGATCCAGCGGATGGACAACGTCCTCATCGTTGTCGACGATCTCGACGCTGTTGTTGCGTTCTTCGTCGAACTTGGCATGGAGCTGGAGGGCAAGGGGCCAATCGAGGGACGTTGGGTCGAGCGTGTCATCGGAATCGACGACGTCCGACAGGACGTCGCGATGCTGCGGACCCCGGACGGCCACGGCCGGATCGAGCTGGCGATGTTCCACACGCCGAAGGCGATCAGCGCCGAGCCGAAGGATGCACCAGCCAACACGCTGGGCATTCGTCGCATCATGTTCGCCGTCGACGACATCGACGACGTCGTTGCCCGCCTGCGTACCCACGGCGCCGAACTCGTCGGCGAGCTGGCGCAGTACGAGGACAGCTATCGACTCTGCTACGTCCGCGGCCCGGAGGGCATCGTCGTCGGACTGGCCGAACAGCTCAGCTGAAGTCTGCCGAAGGGACCGTGCAGCCGACCGCCCGACCGCCGGTCGGCCAAGGCCACCACCTGAGGAACCCTCGACGGCGAAGCACCTTTGGCGATGAGACCGCGCAGGCACTGCGGGCCGTGGGCCGGGCCGCTCGCGGCGCCGATCCGGCTGCCCGGTCAGGCAACGACGATCCGGGGAAAACGGGCTCTTGTGATGTTCTCGTGGGTGGGTTGACGCCCTGATCGACAGGGCACGCCGTGTCCCGTCTAGGTTTCTGGCTTGTCGAAGGTCAGAAACTGAAGATCGGGAAACGGCGTGCGTTTGACCAGGGTATTGCATCGACAGGCAGGGCTGGAACGGGCCGTCGTCGAGGGTGTGCGCCTCGATGACGACACCGACGGTGAGGTCTTGGTGATCTCTGCGCGGCCGCGCAAGGGCGCGGCGCGCCGCTGCGGGCGCTGCCGGGCTCGCGCGCCGTGGTACGACCGCGGCTGGGGCAGGCGGCGGTGGCGGCACCTGGACTTCGGCACGCTGCGGGTGGTCATCGAGGCCGCCGTGCCTCGGGTCGCCGTGGCCGGAATCCGTGGGACCGGTCGGAGAACGCCGGTTCGTAGTACGCCTCCAACAGCAGGCAGACCACCTCGCCGACGAGTTTGTCCGACCAGGTTGGCAGTCCCAACGGGCGGGTCTTCCTGTTCTTCTTCGGGATGTGCACCCGCCGGACGGGGGCGAACCGGTAGCGCTCGTGACGCATAGCCGCGATGATGCGACCGATCTTCGCCTGGGACATGCCGTCCACGGTCTCCTGCGTGACCCCGGGCGTCATCGCGCCGTGGTTGGCGTAGATGCGCCCGTACGCCAGCAGATACAGTTCTGGGTTGAACAGTTGTCGATACAGTTCGTCCAGCGGCAGGCTACGCCTGCCGCGCTCACGCAGGACACCCAGCACCGTTGCGGCGCTCTGCATTACGCATACCTCCCGATCTGGTGGTGTCCCATCACCTGGCCTCCTTCGCCCGTTGTAGACGGCTTTCCCGTCCTCCCTGGCCGGGCGTTACTCCGGCGACTACTACGAGGCCTCCGTCGCCATAGGACTCGCGTCCGGTAGGCGATCCCGCGTTCGTCCCTGTCGTACGTAGCAGCGTGACGTAGGCGCCCCACTCATCTCCCTCAACACCCTCGCTGGGCGTCGCCCCGCGCTCTGGAGGTTGCGTCAGCCGACACTTCGATTCCGACGCAGAGCACGGCACCGGTTTCAGAGGTCTTTCCGGTGGATGGGAACTTGCATCGACTGGAGATTAGGATTCAGGCAATCCAGCTTTCGCCATATCACGCGGGTCCCCCGGCGCACCGTCCCTGACCACTGGACCCGGTCGCCGGGTTAGCTGGCATGCTCTTGTCCCCTCAGCAACCTTTCAGCATCAGGTAAGCCATTCGACCCAGGAACCTCCCTCCAAGTCCCTCCCGGCTGAACCGGGGATACAACAGGGCGCCTCGCGGCGCACAGCGTCCTCTCTACCACCCACCTGCGTGGGAGGACCTGGAAGCCCTTGACGTCGTCGGTGCGCTTGACGATCTCCAGCAGGATGCCGAGCTTGTCTTTCGCCCAGCTCACCAAGCCGGCTCACGACCGGCCGCGATCCGCACCTGCCGGCGAAGCTCGTCGTGGATCGCGTCCCACGTTCCGTTCTTCCGCCACGTCGTGAACCAGCGATGCGCCGCGTCCGGTGGCGCCAGATCCCGCGGCATCATCCGCCACGGACAGCCCGACCGCAGCACATAGAAGATCGAATCCAGGATCAACCGATCTCCCCACTTGCGCGGCCGGCCGCCTTTACGCAGGTCACGCACCGGCATCAAGGGCGCGAGGACCGCCCACATCGCATCGGTCAAGCTCGACGGATAGCATGAACGGGCGTCATCCCCGCAACAGTTGCAGTTGGTCACACAACGCGATCATGGCGGGGATGATCTATTTGTCGAGCACCCGGCATCGACGCGTCTCGCCGTAGCAGAAAGCTCCGAGCTGGTTACCCGACGGTCTCTCACCCGATCGGGAGAGGTCCACGCCTGATACGCGCGCGGCCGTGCCTCGGCGGTCACTGGCAGCCGGTGGATGCGCAGCAACTGGTGGGCCAGCAGTTCGGCACGCCGGTCGGCCCCCTCATCGCCCAGGCGCACGGCCCCGGGCAACAGGGACATCAGCAAGGACGGATGGTCGCAGTACTGCGCTGTCGCGTCCACGGCCACCAGCCTGGCCGCAGGCACATCCGTGCCGCCGAGCAGGCGCAGAACGGCTGCCTCGCGAGTCAGCAGGCCCTGCGCGTGCCGAACGTAGAAGGGCTTGACGAAAGACCGCAGGACCAGCGACCGTCGACCGGCCCGCCCGCAGATGTTTAGCCGGCGCATTTCTGACGTCCAGCCGCCACGCAACCGCGCGACGTCCTCGATGCGTTCTGCCTCGGACAGCCCCTTCTCCACCCAGGCACGCGTCGCACCCCAACCTTGGTCCTCAAGATTGGTACCGATGTGATCGGCCCCCTCCTCCGCAACCATGGCGGCAGGCTATCGATCTCATCGACGGAGGCACTTGGCCCCACCCAACCGGATGACCCCCTGCGTCCTCACTGTCGGTCGTGCGGGGTGACGGTGACGGTGTCACCGGGCGAGAGCAGCAACGACCTGCCCCAGACGGCGACCGGCACGGCCTGGTCGGCGCCCCCGGCGGCGGAGATGCGTACCCGTTCGCGGTCGACGTCGAGGGTGATCACCAGGTTGCGGTACCGGAGGACGCAGCCGAGGCGGTCGAGCGCCTCCGGCAGCAGCGGGCAGAGCCGCAGCACGTTGTCGCGGACCTCCAGGCCGGTGTAGCAGCGTTGCAGGATGTCCAGCGTCCCGGCGCTGGCGCCGAGGTGGATGCCCTCCCGCGTCGAGCTGTGCTCGGGGCGGGCGAGGTCGGTGCCGAGCGCGGTCTGCAGCATCTCCAGGGACCGCCGCCGGTCGGTGCGGGCCAGCACCCAGGCGTGGGCGATGCGGCTGAGGGTGGAGCCGTGGGTCGTGCGGGACAGGTAGTGGTCGACGGTGGCGGGGATCCGGGCGGGGTCGAAGTCGTAGCCGAGGCGGCGCACGAGGCCGGTGAGTTCGTCCGCGCTGAACAGGTACAGCAGCATCAGCACGTCGGCCTGCTTCGAGATCTTGTACCGGTTCGGGTCGTCGCCCTCGGCCTGCAGCAGCGACCCCAGCAGCCGCAGGTCGCCGTACCGGCGCCGGTACCGCTGCCAGTCCAGCTCCGCCAGGTCGCCGTACCGCTCGAACTGGGCGAGGATGCCGTCGTCGAGGAAGGTCAGCCGCAGCCGTCGGCTGATGTGCGCCCACCGGCCGCGCTCGTCGTCGGCGACGGTCACCTCCCGCCAGGCGGCCGCGCCGGGATGCCGGCACCGGATCGCGTACGCCTCCTCGGCGCGGGCCAGCACCCAGGAGACCATGACGTTGACGTACGCGCAGTTGTCCAGCCCCTGTCCGGGACTGCCCGGGTAGCCGTCGTGGTACTCGTCGGGCCCCAGCACTCCCCTGACGTCGTAGCGGTCGTCGGCCGGGTCGTACGTGGCCAGGCCGGCCCAGAACCGCGCCGTCTCCACCAGTAGATCTACGCCGGTGGTGGCGAGGAAGGCCAGGTCCGCCGTCGTCTCCCAGTACCGCCACACGCAGTAGGCCACCGCCAGGCTGACGTGCTGCTGGCGCCCCGTCCGGTCGTCCACCCACTCCCCGGTGACCGGGGAGCGGCTTCGGCTGGGGCTCTCGTCCCGGCCGCTGCTGCCGCTCTGCCAGGGGAACAGGGCGCCGGCCATCCCGGCGGCGCTCGCCTGCCGGCGGGCCGCCGTCAGCCTCCGGTGCCGGTATTCAAGCAGCGCCCGGGTCAGCTCCGGCAGCCGCAGGTTCAGGTACGGGTAGACGAACAGTTCGTCCCAGAAGATGTGCCCGTGGTAGCCCTCGCCGTGCAGCCCGCGCGCCGGCACGCCCCCGTCCAGGTCGATCGTGTACGGCGACAGCGTCTGCAGCAGGTGGAAAGTGTGCACCCGCACGGGCAGCTGCCACGGGTGCTCCTCGCCGATGTCGAGCCGGAACCGCTCCCACAGCCGGGCCCACGCGGCGGCGTGCTCGGCGAGCAGCCCCTCGAACTCCGGGGCGGACCCCAGTTCCTCCCGCGCCGCGGCCAGCGGTTCGTAGACCGCCCGGTCGCGGTCGGCGTAGACCGCGACGGTCTTCGCCGCCGACACCCGGTCCCCGGGCGCCACGTCGATCCCGAACACCTGCGCCACGTCGTCCGGCCCGGTCTCCGTTCTCTGCGCGGCAGGCGGCCGCGGCGCGCCGGCCAGGCCGATCGTGGTACGGGCGACCAGGGCGACCCGCTGCCGCGAGCCGGTCGTCGCCGCGGTCAACCAGAGGGTGTACGGGTCGTCCGCCCCGCCGGCGACGTCGGTGAGGTGTCGACCGCAGGTCCCGGCCTCCGGCGGCGCGTTCGCGTTGAGCACTCCGCCGTCGATGGCCGACCTGATCTCCAGCCGGCCCGACCAGTTCTCGGGGACGATGATCGTCTCCAGGGCGGCCAGGTGGGGGTTCGCCATCGACACCAGGCGTCGCTGCCGGATCCTGGTCCTGCGCCGCTGGCGGTCGACCACCAGCAGTTCCCGCAGGTACACCCCGCGGCGCAGGTCCAACACGCGGTGCTCGTGTTCCCGCCGCGCCCGGTCCGGCGCCAACCAGTCTCCGCCGGCCGGGCGGAACGTCAACGGCAGCCAGTTCGGCAGGTTGACGATGCTGTCCTCGCCGTCCGGGCGGTGCGGGTCGGTGAGCCGGTTGTGGAAGCCGGCCAGGTAGGTGCCCGGGTAGTGGACCCCGTCGGACCATGCCTCCGGGGGCGCTCCCCGGGTCGCCAGGTACCCGTTGCCGAGGGTCAGTGTCGTCTCGCGCGTCGCCTCACCCGCCGGGTCGCCGTCGGCGTACGTCAACGCCCAGCCGCCCGGCAGCTTCCCGGCGCACAGCTCGCAGCCCGGGTCCACGCCCACCGGCACTCCACGCTCCCCTCCGCCGTCCCGGGAGAGGCGTTTTGCCCGTTCTGGGCACGCCAAACCCGGGGCCGGAGCTGGAGGCTTCGGCCCCGGGAACGGTGACGGGCCTACGCCGGGTACTGCGCGACGTACACCGGCGCCCCGATCCTGGTCGTGTCGGCCGGCTCGCCCACACCGTTGACGACGTGGTCGATGGTGCCGGCGCTGAGGTTGACCGTCATGACGTGGTGCAGCCTGACGCCGGGGGCCTCGGGGACCTCGAAGCCGTTCTCGGTGTGGATGGTCGGGTTGTTCTGGTTGAAGACGTACACGCCGCCGCCGTGCAGGGTGTGCCTGCGCACGTGGTCGCCGACCTTGTAACCGGCGTAGCCCTCGACGTCGCCGTTCATCCAGTCCGCCTGGGTCGGCGGGTCGTAGGGCAGTTCGTTCTGGTAAAGGATCGTCGTGCCGTCGTCGCCGTTCCAGACGGTGTTGTACCGCTGGAAGTGCTCGACGAACAGGCCGGTCGCCGTCACGTGGTCGCCGTTGATCACGACGCCGTAGCGGCCGGTGTTGGTGTTCCAGCGTTCGGTGTCGGTGAAGCCCTCGACGCCGTGGTCGCCGCGCCAGACCCAGGTGTGGTCGATGAGCACGTTGTCGCTGTTGACCTCGAGCGCGGTGTCGGTCCGGCCGACGTGCGGCCCGCCGACGCGGAAGTACACGTCGGACAGGGTGGTCGGGTTGTCCGCGGAGCTGTGCCGCTCGCCGTGCCGCTTGCCCACCCGCAGCAGCACCGGCGACTCGTCGAGGCCCGCGTCGATCGTGACGCCGGCGACGACGACGCCCGGGACGTCCGCGACGTCGAGCGGGACCGACCCGTCGACGGCGGTGAGCGTGGCGTGCCCGAGGCCGAGGACGACCGTGTCGGGGCGCTTGACCTCGATGCTGCGGGCGATGTCGTACACGCCGGGGGTGAGCAGCAGGTGTCGGCCGCGCGCGAGCTGCGCGTTGATGGCCCGTACGGAGTCCGACGGCTTCGCGACGAAGAAGTCGCTGATCGGCAGGGTACGGCCGGGCGTCATGCCGTCGGCCCACGAGACGCCGCGGGTGTCCGTCCGCGCGGCGGGCACGCGCACCTGGTACCTGCCCCGCTCGTCGACGTACAGGTACGGCTTCTCCCGGCTGACGGGAGTGGTGTCGATCGTGGTGTAGGGCGGGCTCGGGAAGCCGGCGCCGTCCGGGGCGCCGACGACCCCGGAGAAGACCTGGTTCCACACCCCGTTGGACCAGCCGGCGATCTGACTGTCGCGGGTCAGCCACTGCTGCTGCGATCCGTTGACGACGAACGGCAGCCGCGAGTCGGCGATGAAGCCGCCGCTGGCGTACTGCGGGCCGGCGGTGCAGTAGTCCATCAGCGACAGGTTGCCGCCACTGACGTCGAGGCGGCGCATGGAGACCGCCTGGGAGACAGCCCAGAAGTTCGCCGAGGCGCGACAGCCGTCCTGGCCGGCCGCGTCGATGTTGATGGACAGGTTGGACAGGGTGCGCCAGAAGTTGACGAGCGCGAGGCAGTTGCTCGTGCCGCCGCCGGTCAGGCAGCGGTTGTAGACCTCGACCTTGCCGTTGACGACGACGTCGGTGGGCGCGGCGCCCAGGCCCGCGATCTCGGTGTAGTAACCGACCCTGAGCTGGAGCGGCTGTTCGGCCGAGCCGTACGTCCCGGGCTTGAAGAGGTAGGCGTGGCGTCGCGTACCCATCTCGTTGTCGACCTGCGCGGCGTGTGCCGCGTCGAGGGTCGCCTGGATCTCGCCGATGGGCATCGCGGGATCGAAGACGGTGACGTTCGGCCCGAGGTCCACGATCCCGCCGTCGGGCGGGGACGCGGCCGCGGACGGTCCTGGTGCCGCGAGGGCGGTCGTCAGCGCGAGACCGAGCGCGAACGCCCGCCCGAGTCGCCGGTGAGCGGGGCGCCCGGACTCGGGCCGCCCGCTGTCAGGGGTCGGGGTCGTCATGCGGATCGTCCTTTCCGCCAGGTGAGGGGTGGGCGGGCCGGACGCCGCGAACCGGGCCGCGGAGAGTGCCAGAGAGCGCTCTCACGCCGCCCGACACGCATCCGGCCGGTGGGAAAGTGGCTTGGGACGTTTCTACCGTGCGAACCGGTCCTGCGCCATGCGCACCGTCCTGAATTTCCGACCCGAGCGTCAGGCCGCGATGCCGACGCCCCTCCGCCTGCGGCGATGACAGCATGCGTATCGCTGCCGCGCAGGCCCGGTGCCTGGTACTTCGCCGCCAGCAGGCGCCGGGCCAGCGAGTCCTCGGCGGGGTCGACCACGAACCGGGCCGCCACGCCGACCGCCCCCGGCAGGTCGGCGCGCAGTTCGCGGGGCCCGCCGAGGCGCAACCGGGCGCTCGGCTCCCGGCGCAGGTTTCGCACCCAGTCCGCGGCGTCACCGTGCCCGGAGAGCCAGATACCGGACGCCCTGGTGTTCCGCGTACCAGATCTCGATGGTGTGCGGGCGACCGCTGCGCCGGCCGGTGGTGGTCAGGTAGGCGAAGTCGTCGGGAGGCACGGGGCGAGCCTATCGGCCGGCGGTCGCATGCCGTCCGCCTCGGCTGCCAGTGTCGGCGCGCGTCAGGCCGTCGCGGCGGCGGCCGACCGGTCGCCGTCGGGCGCGGGTGCCACGGTGGCGAGTGCGGTGCGTACCGCGTCGCGCAGCGGGCCCTCGGGGTGGTCGGTCCAGTGCTGGAGGGCGACGCGGAACGTGGTCAGGAAGGCCGCCGCCAGGACCCGCGACCGCAGGGCCGCGTCGGGGCCGGTGAGCCGGTGCGCGATCTCGGCGGCCAGTTCGCGCTCGATGGTGGCGTACGCGGCGATCTGGTGGGCGACGAGGCTGGGATGGGCGCGCAGCCTGCGGCGTCGGGCGAACCAGGACGGGTCGGGGTCGGCGTAGGTCTCGGCGACGAGGTCCTCGGCGGCGCGGGTGAGCACGGCCCACGGCGGTTGGTCGGCGCGCTGGTCGCGGATGAGTTCGAGGAGTCGGCGCAGTCGGACCGCGTCGCCGTAGACGATGGCCTCCTCCTTGCCCGAGAAGTAGTTCGAGAAGGTACGGCGGGAGACGTTGGCGGCGTCGGCGATCGCCTCGACGGTCACCCGGTCGGGCCCGTGCTCCGCGGCGAGGCGCAGTGCCGCCTCGTGCAGCGCCAGCCGGGTGGCCGCCTTCTTGCGCTCGCGCAGCCCCATCGTCTCGTCCACGGAACCGAGGCTACCCAACCGTGATCTACTTCTCAACGGGAAAACTTGCCCAACGCGCAAGATTCTTGGATTCTTGCTTGAGGCAACCATTCGGTGGACAGGGAGGCACGCGTGGAACCCGCTCACGAACTCGGCGCCCGGCTGCACGAACTGACCACGACCGTGCGACTGATCAAGCAGCGGTACGCCGACGCCCGGTCCGGCATGCCGCTGAGCATGGTGAGCCTGCTCCGGCGCATCGACGGCCTGGGCGACGGATGCCACGCCCGCGAACTGGCCCTGCGCGCCGGGCTCGACCCGTCGACGGTCAGCCGGGTCGTGGCCGGCCTCGTGGCACACGGCCTGGTCGAACGCCGGACCGACCCGACCGACAAGCGCGCCAGCGTCCTGGCGGTCACCCCGGCCGGCCGGGCCGTCCTGGCCGACACCGACGACTGGTACGGCCAGGTCCTCGATCGCGCGCTGGCCCGCTGGACCCCGGCGGAGGTGACGGCGCTGGCGGCCGCGCTCGGCCGGTTCACCCACGACATCAAAGACGCACTCGGACACCACGACACCTTGGAGGCGGCGCGATGAGCGCACCCACCACCACGACCGGCGCGGAGCCGATGACCCATCGGCAGACCCTGGAGGCGCTCAGCGGTCTGCTGCTGGTGCTCTTCGTCGCGATGCTGAGCAGCACGGTCGTCTCGATCGCCCTGCCGAAGATCATCGGAGCGCTCAACGGTTCGCAGACCCAGTACACCTGGGTGGTCACCGCGACCCTGCTCACCGCCACCGCGACCACCCCGATCTGGGGCAAGCTCGCCGACCTGTTCAACAAGAAGATCCTGATCCAGGCCGCCATCGTGGTGTTCCTGGTCGGCTCGATCGTCTCCGGCTTCGCCCAGAGCGCCGGGCAGCTCATCGCCGCGCGCGCGTTCCAGGGCATCGGCGTCGGCGGCCTGCAGGCCCTGGTCCAGGTCGCCATCGCGGCGATGATCCCGCCGCGCGAGCGCGGCCGGTACAACGGCTACCTCGGCGGGGTCATGGCCCTCGCCACCGTCGGCGGCCCACTGCTCGGCGGCCTCATCGTCGACACCTCGTGGCTCGGCTGGCGCTGGTGCTTCTTCGTCGGCGTGCCCGTCGCCGTGGTCGCGCTGATCCTGCTCCAGGTCACCCTGCACCTGCCCACCGCGCGTCGCGAGAACGTGAGGATCGACTACTGGGGGGCGAGCCTGATCGCCGCCGGCGTCAGCCTGCTGCTGATCTGGATCTCCTTCGTCGACGACTCCTTCGCGTGGCTGTCCTGGCAGAGCGCGGCGATGGTGGGCGGCTCCCTCGCGCTGCTGGCGCTGGCCGTCACGGTCGAGGCGCGGCACGCCGAGCCGATCGTTCCGCTCGGCATCATCCGCGAGCGCACCACCGCCCTGGCCATCCTGGCCAGCCTCGCCGTCGGCATGGCCATGTTCGGCGGTTCCGTCTTCCTCGGCGAGTACTTCCAGGTCGGGCGCGGCTACACCCCCACCGAGGCCGGGCTGCTCACCATCCCGATGATGGCCGGCGTCCTCGTCTCCTCCATCGTCTCCGGCCGGCTCATCACCAGGACCGGCAGGATCAAGCCCTACATCGTCGCGGGCACGGTCGTCCTGGTCGCCGGCTTCGCCGTCCTCGGCACCATCGACCACGAGACCCCGCTGTGGTTCCTCGGCGTGGCCATGTTCCTCGTCGGCGCCGGCGTCGGCATGTCCATGCAGAACCTCGTCCTCGCCGTGCAGAACACCGTCGCGCTCAAGGACATCGGCGCCGCCAGCTCCAGCGTCGCGTTCTTCCGCTCGCTGGGCGGCACCATCGGCGTCTCGGTGCTCGGCGCCGTCCTCGCCCGGCGGGTCACCGACCAGATCACCCACGACCTGACCGCCGCCGGCATCCCCGCCGCCGGGGGCGGGGGCAACAGCACCCTGAACCTGGCCGCGCTGCCCGAGCCGATCCGGGAGATCGTCCGCGCCGCCTACGGCGACGCCACCGGCCACATCTTCCTCATCTCGGCCGCCATCGGCGTGGTCGGCGTGCTCGCCGCCCTCCTGCTGCGCCCGGTGACGCTGCGGTCCAGCCTCGACCTGGCCGACACCGCCCGCTCGGTGGCGGTCGCCGCCGACGCCATCGACGGCGCGCCCGCCTTCGACGAGGTGCCCGCCGACGCCGGTCGCCACCGGGCGTCGACCCGACACTGAGGTTCGGGTACGCCCCGGGCCGTCGTTGGCGTACCGGCCTGTTGCGCTTCGGCCGCCGGCAGCGATGTCCATACAAGCCCCGCGGCCACAGGCGGGTGCAGGAACACCACCGGAAGTGGCCGGCGGCGGGGCGGTCCCCCAAGTGCCCCGCCGCCGGGCCACGCAACCGTGACGGCGGGTGCGAGGCGCAGCAGCCACGGCGGCACCGACCACCGGGGCAGGCGGGAGCGGCAGGTCAGGGCGGCGGCGGGCACAGTCCGCGGGTCCTCTGGAGCTGCCCGCAGGAACGGGGCAGCCGCGCCGATACGCGGCCAGGCGCCGGGGCACACGGACGGCCTCCGCGCGGACGCACAGACGGGGCAGCTCCACAGCACCGCTGTCGGAGTCCCCGCGGCCGGGCCGTCGCGCCCGAGCGCGCCCGCTCACGCGCCGGCGGCGTCCCGGAGCAGCATCGTTGTGTACGTTCGTACATACAGCGTACGATCGTACGCATGACGGCGTTCGATCTTGCCGAGGGCGACCTTCGGACCATGCGGGAGCGCATGCTCGCCGGCGATCTCTACCGGGGCGCCGACCCGGAACTGGAAGCGGAGATGCGCCAGGCGGCGGTGCTGACGAAGGCGTTCAACGACAGCGATCCGCGCGACTCCGCGGGACGGCGGGCGCTGCTCGAGCAACTGCTGGGCTCGGTGGGCGCCGAGGTGGAGATCCGCCCGCCCATCCACGTCGACTACGGCAGCCACATCCACGTCGGCGCCCGGACGTTCATCAACTTCGGGCTGACGGCGCTGGACGTCGCGCAGATCGTCATCGGCGAGGACGTGCTGTTCGGCCCGAACGTGCAGTTGCTGACACCGACGCATCCGGTCGACCCGGAACCGCGCCGGGCCAAGTGGGAGGCGGCCCTGCCGATCACGATCGGCGACAACGTGTGGATCGGCGGCATGGCGGTGATCTGCCCCGGTGTCACCATCGGCGACAACTCGGTGGTCGGCGCCGGCGCGGTCGTCACCAGGGACGTACCCGCGGATGTCGTCGTCGCCGGCAACCCCGCGCGCGTCCTCCGGCCGGTCCACGGCGGATGACCGCCGGAGAGCCCGCCGCCGGGAAGCGCCGCCGCCGCTACGAACCGGACCGGCGCCAGCGGCTCGTGGAGGTCACGCTGGACGTGATCGCCGAGCACGGCGTCGCCGGCACGACGCACCGGCGGGTGGCCGCCGCCGCCGACGTGCCGCTGGGCTCGGTGTCCTACCACTTCGCCAGCCTCCAGGATCTGCTGGTATCGGCCTTCACGCACCTGGCGGAGACGGCGGCGGCCGCCTTCGACGCCCAGATGGCGGCGATCCGGCCGGGAGTCGACGCGCGCGAGAGAGTCGTCGAGGCGATGCTGGCGGACCTGGCCGACAACCAGCGCAGTGCCGTCCTGGCCTACGAGCTCTACGCCGCGGCGGCACGTGACCCGCGATTCCGCGTGATCACGCAGAGGTGGATGGACAGCACACGGCGCTCGCTGCGGCGACATTTCGATGCCGAGACGGCGGAGGCGCTCGACGCGCTGATGGAAGGACTGATCCTGCACGCGACGCTGTCCACCCGGCCGGTCGACCCGCGAAAGATCATGGACGCTGTCCGCCGCTTCGTGCCCGGGGCGCACCCGGGGTGACCGGCAACAGCACCACCGGACGGGCAGGGTCGCCGCCCTCGACCGCGGCGGTTGCCGTCGCGTGTGCGCCCACGCGGGTGGCCACCGCTGCCGTGTACGTCGCGTTCGTCACCAGCGGCTTCACCTTTGCGACCTGGGCCGCCCGCATCCCGAGCGTCAAGTCGCAGCTCCAGTTGGACGCGCGGCAACTGGGACTGCTGTTGCTCGCCATTCCCGTCGGGTCGATCGTGTCGCTGCTGCTCGCCGGAGCGTGCGTGGCGCGTACCGGCCCGCGCCTCGCCGTGGCGGCGGCCAGCCTGACCAGCGCGGGCGCGCTCTGCCTCGCCGGATTCGGCGCCCACGGCGGGGTCGCCGTCACGGCCGCGGGACTCGGGCTCCTCGGGCTGAGCACCGGCGTCTGGGACGTGGCGATGAACGCCGAGGCCGCCGCCGTGGAGCAGAGGGCCGGCAGGTCGATGGTGCCCCGGTTCCACGCCTCCCTGAGCGGAGGGACGGTCCTCGGCGCGGGTGTCGCGGCGGCCTGCGCGGGTCTGCACGTCCCCGTCGCCGCCCACCTGGCCGCCGTCGCGGTCCTCGTCGCCGTGGCGGTGCCGCTGTCGACCCGCGGATACCTGACCACAGGCCCTCGGGCAGCCGGCCACGTCCCGGTACGTGACGCCCTACGGCCGTGGGCCGAGCCCCGCACCGTCGCGCTCGGCGTGTTCGTGCTGAGCATGGCCTTCTCCGAGGGCACCGGCAACGACTGGCTCGCCACCGCCGTGGTCGAAGGGCATCACACGTCGGTGGCCGCCGGCTCGCTGAGCTTCGCCGTCTTCGTCGCCGCGATGACCGTCGGTCGGTGGTTCGGGCCCTCCCTCGTCGACCGGCACGGCCCCCGACGCGTCGTCCGCGCCAGCGTGCTCCTCGCCGTGGTCGGACTCGCCACCACGATCACCGGCCCGCATTTGCTTCTGGCTCTGGTCGGTGTCGTCGCGTGGGGGCTCGGCACCGCGTTGGGTTTTCCGCTCGGCATCAGCGCGGCGGCCGAGGATCCGGCCCGCGCGGCCGTCCGCGTCGGCGTGGTGTCCTCCATCGGTTACACCGCCTTCCTGGCCGGGCCTCCGCTTCTCGGCCTCCTCGCCGACCACGTCGGCGTGCTGCGTTCGTTGTCCGTCACCCTGGCCGTGACCGCCGGTGGCCTGCTGTTCACCGGTGGCTTCCGAGCGGACCGCGTGGACACCGGCCCGGCCGACTCCCCCGCTCGAGCCGCGGCCACGAACACGTGACACCGGGTCTTCCGGCGCCGCTCGGGCAGCACCGGGTCGCGTGAGCGGTCGCGGCGGTGCGGCGGCCGACCGTCCCCGGTCGCCGCCGCCTGGCTGCCCGCGGCGGCCGACATCGGCGGTTCCGTGAGCAGCGAAGGAATCGGCGGTCCGGTCGCCGGCCCGACCCGCAGGGTCGATCCGCGGCCCGACACCGCCGGCGCCCCGCGCGTGGCAGCCCAGGTGATGCCGCCGCGCGCCGCCCACCGGCAGCTGGGCGTATTCCGGGTGCTGGTCGCCGGCACCCTCGATCTCGGCGTTCGGCAGCTACCTGAACATGGTGGCGCTCAACGTCTTCGTCTACCAGGTCACCGGCAGCGCGTTGCAGACCGGTGTCTTCATGGCGCTGCGCCTGGGCTCGGGATTCGTCGCCGGCATGTTCGGCGGCACCGTGGCCGCCCGGCTGCCCCGCCGGCCCGTGATGGTGGGCGGCGACCTGACGCAGGCCGGCGTGCTCGTCGCGTTCGCGTTCGCCGGAGGGCAGGCGCAGGTCGATCTGCTGCCCGTCGTCGCCGTGGTCACCGGTCTGCTCGGCACCACGTCGTCGGTGCTGCTGCGCAGCAGCGTGCCCGACCTGGTCGGCGACCGGCAGCGGCTGGCCGCGAACGCGCTGCTGGTGACGGGCCGCGCCGTCGCGAGGCGCTGCGCCGGCAGCCGGGGCGCGCGTTCGACCTCCGGCACGTACGCGGCCTGGTGAACGCGGGCGAGCAGTGCACCGAACCGGTCATCCGTGACTTCCTGTCCGCCACGGCCGGTTTCGGCGTCGAGCCGCCACGCTGCTGCTGGCCTGGGGCATGGCCGAGACGTGCACCGCGATCAGCTACCAGCCGTTCGGCCCGGACGCCGTGCAGCACGCCGAGCTGCGCGACGGCGCGACCCGGGTACGCCTGCACCCGGCGGCGGCGCCCGGCACCACCACGTTCCTGAGCATGGGGCCCCCTGCCCCGGGCGCGCGTTTCCGCATCGCCGCACCGGACGGGACGACGGCGCTGCCGGAGCGGCACGTCGGCCGGTTGCAGGTGCGCTCCGACCGGGTCACCCCGGGCTACCTGCACAACGACGAGGCCAACCGGGCGGCCTTCCCCGACGGGGACTGGTTCGACACCGGGGACCTCGCGTTCCTCGCCGACGGCCGGGTCACCATCACCGGCCGCGGCAAGGAGGTCATCATCGTCAACGGGGTCCACTACTTCTGCCACGAGATCGAGGACGTGGTGGGTGGGGTGGACGGCGTGGCCCCCAGCTTCGTCGCCGCCGTCGGCGCGCCGGGCCCGGACGGCACCGAGCGGATGGTGGTGCTCTTCGTCGCCGACGGCCCGGTCGACGCGGAGCTGCTGGCCCGCATCCGGCGGCGGCTGCCGGAACGGTTGCAGATCAGCGGCGCGCAGCTGGTGCCCGTCGAGCGGGACCGGTTCGAGAAGACCACCAGCGGCAAGATCCAGCGCACCAGCATGCGCGGCCGGCTGCTGGCCGGCGGGTACGAGGCGGCCCTGCGCCGGGTGGAGCTTCTGGACGCCGCCCCCGGCACCTACCCCGACTGTCTCTACCGTCCGGCGTGGAGCCCCCGACTGCTGCCCCGGGAGCCGGTGGACGGCCCCGACACTCGTGGTCGCCGACCGTACGGGGCTCGCCGAGGCGCTGCGGCGGGCCGCCCCCGACTGGATGCTGGTCGACGTGGCCGCCGAGCCGCCGGACGGCGACGCGGCCGGGGCGGGACCGGCCGACGCCGCCGAGCCGCCGGGCGGGAACGCGGCCGGACGGGACGCGGACGGGGGCACCGCCGGGCCGGCCGGCGCGGCGCGGTGGACGACGCCGCAGCGGCCGAGGAGGCGGCCCGGATCTGCGGACCCGGGCTGCTGGGGTTGCAGCGGGCGCTGGCCGAGGCCGGCTGGACCGGGACGTTGATCACGCTCAGCCGTGGGTTGCACCGCATCCGCGGGGACGAGGCGGGCTGCTATCCGGCCGCGCTGGCCGCAGCGCTCGGTGAGACGTTCGGCGTCGAGCGCCCGCAGGTGCGGGCCTGGCATCTCGACCTGCCCGGCGACGACGTGTCCGACGACGCCGAGACGGTCGTCGCGGCGGCCGGCTGGTCGCACGGCGAGCCGGTGGTGGCCTGGCGCGGCCGACCGCTCGTCCGTGTCCTCGAGCGGGCCGAGCCGGTCGCCGGGCCCCCGGCGCTGCCCTGCGGGTCCCGCTGGCTGGTCACCGGTGGCCTGGGCGGCATCGGACGGCTGGTGCTCGGCGACCTCGCCGCGGCGTTCGACCTGCGGCTGCTCGTCGTCGGCCGCACCGCCGCGCGGGACCTCGCCGGGGCGCTGGCCGAGATCGCCGACGGCGGCCGAATGCGGTACGCCCGGGCCGACGTCACCGACGACACCGCGCTGGAGGACGCCGTGGCGGCGGCGGAGCGGGCCTGGGGCGCGCCGCTCGACGGCGTGCTGCACCTGGCCGGCGAGTACGAGCTGTGCCCGCTCGCGGAACTCGACGCGGACCGGTGGCGGGCCGGGACGGCGGCGAAGGTCGACGGTTCGCTGCGGCTGGCCCGGCTGCTGCTGCGGCGGCCGGGCAGCAGGTTCGTGGCGTTCTCGTCGCTGCTGTCGCTGATCCCGCTGGTCGGCACGGGCGCGTACGCGGCCGCCAACCGGTTCCTCGAGGCGTTGTGCGAGCACCTGGACCCGCAGGTGAGCATCACCTGCCTGACGTGGACCGGGTGGCGTGGCGTCGGCATGAACGCGGAGACGGCGGCCACGGGCGCACGTTCCGCACCGGCGACGTGGTGGGCTGGCGCCCCGACGGGCACCTGGAGTTCCTGCACCGCAACGACGCGCAGGTGCAGATCCGGGGCCTCCGGGTGGAGCCCGGGGAGGCCGAGCACCACCTGCGACGGCTCGACGGGGTCCGGGACGCCGCCGTACGCGCCTGGCGCGACGAGCGCGACGAGCCGTACCTCGCCGCGTACGTGGTGCCGGCGCGCGACGACCTCGACGCCGACGCGCTGCTGCGGGCCCTGGCCGGACGCCTTCCGGCCCACCTGGTGCCCACGGTGTGCGCGCTCATGCCGGCGCTGCCGGTGCTCGCCAGCGGCAAGCTGGACCGCGCGGCGCTGCCGGAGCCGGACCGGGCCGCCCGCGCCGGCCACGGCCCGGCCGCGCCTCCGCGGACCCCGCTCGAGCGCCGGCTGCACGACATCTGGCGCGCGGAGCTGGGCGGGGACGGGTTCGGCGTCGAGACCACGTTCTTCCAGCTCGGCGGCACGTCCCTGACGGCGCTGCGGCTGCTGCACCGGGTCGCCGCCGAGCTGGGCGAGACGATCGGGGTGCTCGAGTTCCTCCAGGAACCCACCATCCGGGCGATGGCCCGCCACCTGGAGCCCGCCGCCGACCACCGGTGGGGCGCCGGGCCCGCCGCCGGGCACGACCGGCCGGGCAACGGGTCCGCCGCCGGCGACGGCGCGGGCGCGGGGCAGGCCCAACGGGTACGGGGAACCCTGTGACCGGCGCGCCCGCCGACGTCGACGGCCTGCTCCGGCTGCTGCGCGCCCGCGGGGTCGTCCTGGCCGCCCGCGGTACGGCGCTCGACTTCGACGCGCCCGCGGGTGCGCTGACCGACGACCTGATCGACGCCATGCGCCGGCTCAAGCCGGACATCCTCCGGCGGCTGGCCGGCGACGCCGGCGAGGTGGCGTGCACCGCGCCGGCCGTCCCGCCGCACCGGCTGGACGCCGCGGTCGAGGACTTCTGCGCCGCGCCGTTCGGGTTGGAGGCTGAGCCGGCGTTCCGGGCCCTGCTCGCCCGGGTCGACGACCCCGCCGACCCGGGACGCCGGCACGAACTCGCGCTGGCCGTGCACCACGGCATCGTCGACGGGTGGTCGGTCGAGGTGCTGGTCCGCGACCTGGGCGAGCTGTACCGGGCGGCGCAGACCGGGCAACCCGCCGACCTGCCACCGCTGGCCGCCGACTTCGTCGACTTCTGCCGGTGGGAGCGCGACCTCCTGGCCGCGCCGTCCACCCGTGACATGGTGCGCGCGTGGGCGGATCGGGTCCGCCCGCACGTCACGCCGATCCGGCTGCCCACCGACCGGCCCCGCGGGGCCAGCCGGTCGACCGCGGGCGCGTACGTCACCGAGGTTGTCCCGACCGACCTGCTGGACGCGGCGACCGGCTACGCCCTGCGCCGGAACGTGACGCCGTTCGTCGTGTTCGCCGCCGCGTTCGCCGTCCTGGTGCGGGAGGTCACCGGGGCGTCCACCGTCCCGCTGACCTCCGCGGTGGCCAACCGGGCCGATCCGCGCTTCGCGGACGTGGTGGGCGTGTTCACCCAGTCCCCGTGGCTCGTGGTCGAGCTGCGCGGGGCGCGTACGTTCGACGACGCCGTCGCACGCACCGCCGCCGCCACGTGGGAGATGCTGGCCATGCAGTCCGTGCCCGGGCAGGTGCAGACCGAGGCGCTCGGCGAGGCCTTCGCCGGCAGTCCTCCCCGGGTGTACCTGGCGATGCTCGACATGCCCGACCCGGTGCTGCGGCTGCCCGGGCTGGCGCCGGCGCCGGCCCGGGACGTGCCGCTGGCCGGCGCCCGCGCCGACCAACTGTGGTACCTGCGCGGGACGGACGACGGCGGGCTGTCGCTGACGGTCGAGTACGCCACGGCGCTGTTCGACGCCGCCACCGTCACCCGCTCGGTGGCCCGGTACCGTGCGCTGCTGCGCCGCGCCCTGGCCGAGCCGGACGCCTGGCCCGGGCCGGACCCGGCCTGACCGACCGGCGCAAACAGTCTCAGGACGCCCGTGACAGATCGGTCTCGGGGCGCGGGTGACACGTCCGGCTAGACGATCTTGCGCGCGCGATTTCACCTGATCACGAGCCGGCACTGCCGTACCAGTACCTCTGGATCCGGTTGCATTACGAGCTTGTTGAAGTCTTGGAGAGGCAGCGAGGCCGCCCCGCGTCGCCACCGAAAGTAAGAATATTGACAACAATAATCGATCTTGCCGCATCGCATTTATTTCTCCCTATGCCGTCTGGCAGATTTGGATGACGACGCACCGTCCGTGCGTGAAGCTCGACATGGGGAGTTCATGTGAAGACAGGCCGATCCATCGGCGCGGTCCTCCTCGCGGCCGCAGGCACCATCGTTGTCGCCCTCACCTCCACCGCCCAAGCCGTCGGCGCTCCGCCAACGCCGGGCCGGGACGCGATGGTGGTCTCGGTGCAGAAAAACCCGGACGGCACGATCACCGAAACCGCCTACACGCCTGCACCAGGGGTTACTCCCGAGGATCTGGCTGCGCGACTCACGGCACGGGGGGTGCCGGACGTCACCATCGCCGACGAATCAGACATGGGTGTGCTCGTCGAGGCATGCTCGTCCGGGACCGCCCGGACCTGGCCGTCATCGGCGACGTGCTTCGTCCGCTGGGCGTACAACGGCTACCTGCGGCCGCAGGTCTACTTCATCGACCACTCCAGCTCGGAGTGGCCTGTCGGTCGCTCGGTGACCAAGTGGAACGAGACCTCCGGCATCGACTCGGTATACCGCATCCCGAGCTCCGGCTGCCCGGGCGGTGGGATCCACTGCGTCCATGTCTACAGCGGAAACTACAGTTCCGGCTGGACGGGTGAGACGAGCCGGACCCTCAACGCCGCAGGAACCTACTACACTGGCGCGACGGTCCGGCTGAACACCTACTACAGCGGCACTGAGTACGAGCGCTGGAACACCGCCTGCCACGAACTCGGGCACGTGCTCGGCCTGGGTCACAACACGTCAACCAGTAGCTGCGTGTACACGTACCGCAGCTCGCAACGGTACCCGAACACCGACGACTTCAACCTGTTGGAGCGCTACTACTGAGTTCAGTGAACGAAATATGGCGGCATCCGCCATAGATTTCGTTTGATTTGAAGATCGATGCATCTATAGGGCTACGCTACTCCCGCAAGCCGCAATTCGCTGAACCCCAACATCCAGTGTGACCACTTATGCAACTTTGGGACGTGTGGCATACCGAGATCAAACGCCCTCTAACTCACCGGCCAGTCACCGGACTCTCGGATCGCGAGACAGACGGCGCGGGAACGCATCTCACCACGCGAGAACGCATCGCCTCGACTTGCCCCAGTGTACTGAAAGAAGAGAACTATGACCGAATCCCTCCGGCGTCAAGTCCCCTTCTCCGGGCGGCGTTCCGTCACCGCGCCGGCCACCTGCGCGCAGCGGGACATGTGGCGGCTGATCCAGCGCGCTATGCCGGATTCGACGTTCTACGACCAGGTCTACCCGGTCGAACTGCTGAAACCGGGCGGGGTGGACGATGTGATTGCCGTGCTCGCGGAACTGGTGAACCGCTATGAGTCGCTACGCACGGCCTTCCACCGGGACGAGACGGGAGCGCTGATGCAACGGGTGCTGCGGACCGGCTCTTTCGAGACCGACATCCGGCGGGCAGGCTCCGGGGAGGACCCGAAGACCGTGGCCGCCACCTGGCAGCAGAGCCTGCGGCACCGCAGCTTCAACCTGCAGACGGGTCCGCTGTTCCGGTCCCTGGTCATCCTGTCCGACGACGTCCCGGTGCTGGCCTCCCTGGGCATCTCGCACCTCGTCGCGGACCTGATGTCGCTGCGCTTCCTGGCCAGCGAACTGACCCGGCTGCTGTCTGCGCGTGTATCGGGACAGCCAGCGCCTGCGCCCCCTGCCTGCCGACAGCCCGTCGAACAGGCTGCGTACGAGCGCTCACCGCGGGGGCAGCAGGCCCTGGCCAGGTCGCACGCGTACTGGCGGCGGCAGCTCGCGCAGGCGCCGACCACGATGTTCCCCTACCGCCGCGACGAGCCGTCCGCACCGCGGTTCTACAGCGCAGCCATGGAATCCAAGGCGGTGGCGATGGCAATTCCCGTGCTCGCCGACCGGTACCGGACCAGTACCTCCGCGGTCCTGCTGTCCGCGGTGGCCCTGCTGCTCGGCCATCTCGCCGGTCTGCCCGCATGTGCGATCCGGCTGCTGGTCGCCAACCGTTTCGCTCCCGAACTGCGCGGTGCGGTTGCCAATCTGCAGCAGGAGATCCTGGTCACGCTCGACCTGACGGGGGAGACCTTCGGCGAGGTGGTGCGCGCCGCGCTGGCCGCATCCATGACTGCCTACAGCAACGGTGTGTACGACCCCGACCAGGTCGGGGAGCTGATCCGGTCCGCCGGGAGGGAACGGGGCGCCGAGCTCTCGCTGTCCTGCTATTTCAACGACATACGGCGGGCACGGGAGGTGCCGGGACGCGCCACGGCCGTGGACGCCGGCTTTGTCCGTGCCGCCATGGCCGACACCGTCGTCGCCGCAGACTCCTTTAGGGATGCGGAGGACTTCTTCATAGTCATCGAGGACAAGGTGCCGGGCTGGATCCGAATGGTGCTCTGCACGGACACCCAGGTGCTACTGCCGGAGGAGATTCATCAGTTTCTGCTCGGCGTGGAGCGGCTTCTGGTAGCGCTCGTCGACCGGGAGCTGCGGCCGGAGGAGGTGGGCGCGGTCTGCGGTGTGACGTCGATGGTGCACAGGTAGGCCCGAAACCTCTACCGGTGGGACACCCGGCCACAGGTCCGCCGCCTGAAGTAGCGCCTATCCTCGGTCGCTCTCAACAAACCACCGACTAGGCGGTGGCGGTGGGGAGCTGACCTGGCTGGCTCCCCACCGCCCTCCGAGGCGCTCCCCTGGCAGTTTTTGTTGTGAGGGCGGTCGCGGGTCCGGCGCCGTGGAAATCGTGTGTTGCCGACGCGGGTTGCGTCAGTGGGTGTGAGGGGGGCGGGAATGTCCGCCGACCTTGCCTTTGGTGATGTGTTCGAGCTGTTCGTCGGCGGCTCGTCCGGCGAGCAGGGGCTGCGTGCGGTCCCAAGTCGTGCCGTCGCGTGCGTCCTTGCGGCGCCGGGCGATGGCGGAGAGGGCTTCGAGGACGATGCGGTTGGCGAGCAGGGCGGTGATGTCGGACTGGTCGTAGGGCGGGGAGACTTCGACGACATCCATGCCGACGACGGGGAGTTCGTAGCAGATACGGCGGACGGCGTCCAGGAGTTGGCGGGAGGAGAGTCCTCCGGGCTCTGGGGTGCCGGTGCCAGGGGCGGAGCCCGGGTCGACGACGTCGACGTCGACGGAGAGGAAGACGCCCTCGCACTCGTCGACGGCGGTGGCGAACGCCTCCGTGAGGCACTCCTCGAACCCTCGCTCGACGATCTCCGTCATTTCGTAGGAGCGGAGCCTGTTACGCGCCATCCAGTTCAAGATCGGCTCGTCGGGCCAGTAGCCGCGCAGGCCGAGCTGGAGAAAGCGGTCGCCGCGCAGGCTTCCGGATTCGATGAGGCGGCGCATCGGGGTGCCGTGGGCCACGAGTGAGCCGAACTGGATGTCGCCGGTGTCGGCATGGGCGTCGAAGTGGATCATCGACACCTTGCCGAAGCCATGGTGGCGGGCGACGCCTGTGTGGTCGGGCCAGGCGATCGTGTGATCGCCGCCGAGTGTGATAGGGATCGCGCCGGAGGCAGCGATCTTGAAGACGGCTTCCTCGATTCGTGTGACGGAGTCCTCGATGTTGCCGTTGAACATCTCGACGTCGCCCGCGTCGTACACCTTCAGGCTCGTGAGGCCGTCGACGCGGAGTGCGAGGCTCGGGCGGGAGCCGTCCTGCGGGAGGTAGCAGGCCTGGCGGATCGCGGACGGCCCGAAGCGGGCTCCGGAGCGGTAGGTAGCGCCGGCGTCGAGGGGGGCGCCGACGATCACGATGTCGGCGTTCGCGTAGCTATCGGGGTCGTCGAGGTCACAGGCTTCGACTCCGAGGAAGGTGATGTTGGGGCCGAACATGGTACGGGAGGTGCGCACGGTGATCCTTCGCTGGGCGTTGTCAACTTGTCGAAGGTCGAGTGTTGGGGCGTGCTGGGGTCTGGTGGGGCTGTGTCCGGTGTGGTGCTCAGGCCGCTGTGGACAGGCCTGTGACTGGTTCCCGGTGGTGAAGCGGTCGGTTGTCTCGGCTCGGTACTCGGGTGCGGTGATGCGGTGGTGTCGGGGGCGGAAGTGCGGTGAGATCGCGCTGAACACTGCCAGGAACTGCTGGGCGCGGCTGGGTGAGGGAAGCCTTCATGACGCGTTCGCGCTGGCGGTGGGTTGGTGCGAGTTCTCGGCTCGGTTGTTCAGGTACTTCGACCGGCGGTGTTCCACCGAGGGCATGACCTGCCGGTGGGCCGCGCCGTAGTTGCCGAGCTTGTCGGTGACCAGCACCCGTGGCACAGCGCACTGCTTCTTCAGCAGTTTCCGGAAGAACCACCTCGCGGCCTTGGTGTTGCGTCGGGAGTGCACCAGGATGTCCAGGACGTTCCCGCTGGTCCACCGCCCGCCACAGGTACTGCCGCTCCCCATTGATCTTCGCGAATATCTTGTCCAGATGCCACGTGTTCCCGGGCCGGGCCTTGCGGCGGCGCAGGCCACGTGCGCATGCGGGCCCGAATTTCGCACACCACTGCGGCACGGTCTCGTGCGAGACGACCACGTCACGGGAGAGCACGAGCTCGTCCACCTCACGGAAGCTGAGCGGGAAGCGGTGATACAGCCACACGCAGTGCGCAATCACCTCACCCGGGAACCGGTACCCCTTGTACGACGGGACCTCAGCTTCCACAACCAGCCTCTCCCCAAAGATCAACAACCTCGAAGGTCAATCCCACCCACCCACCCCACCACTCAAGTTGACAACGCCACTTTGAATCAGCCCTGCCCTTCACCCGGCCGCTGGACCTTTTCGGCATTACCTGACCAGCACTGATCAATGATCACCAGGACTTTGAATTATCCCTGAACTGTCCACTTCTCTGAGAGTAAACTCTCGATCTATGAACTTGTACTCAATCCGCCTCGGCCGGAACTCGTCAAGAAATTTCAAAACCGTTGGCACAGTGATTTCAGAGCAGGTGTACAAATCAAACTGGACCAGCCGAGGGGATGCCGAGTCCCAGACGTGGATCGCACAGTGGCTAGTTTCGAGGATCGCCACCCCGGTCAATCCCTGGTTGCCGGGAATTTCGCAGTAGTATGCGATCGGGTTCGCCTCGGGACCAACCGCCAATTTCATGCCAATCCCCCTAATGATATTCGTGAGCCAGACCTTGATGTAGTCCGGGTCCGAAGGAGCCGACTCCACCTCAGCTCGAACGATCAGGTGCTGGTGCGGCAGGGCAGCGGCCGGATGACTGTGGTTCACCGCATCTTCCGAACTGTAGATCATCGAACGTCTCTCTTTCAACGCTCCTCGGGGCGATTTTCACGGTTGAGCCTTCAGGCCGGGTCGCATAGAGCGATGATTCACGCGCCATAGGAGGGTCGGGAGCCAAGGCGCACGCCACACGAGCCTCTACTGCCTGTCGCACACCGGCGATGCCAAGACTCTTTCCGTCGAGGGGGACAGTTACCTCCGCCGTCTTGGCCTTCACTTAAGTCACATTCATTACCTCCATGTCAAGATTTATGCGAGAGGATGATTCAATTCTCTGAAAGAGTGATGAAGGTTCTGCTGTGATCCCAGGGTGAGTCCTGGTTTCCTTCGGAGCCACGGGCTTCAGTCATTGGTTCTCTTCTCTGCCGCTGCCACGATCTCCAGCAGCCTGCAGAGGTCAACCTTGCCCATACCGGTGCGGGGCAGGGAGGGGAGGGCATGAACGTGGTGCGGGACTTCATACCGCATTAGGCGGGTCCTGCAGAACTCCATGACATCGCCGGTTCCGGCATCCGGGCCAAGCACCAGGGCGGCGTGGATCTCCTCTTCGCCAGCGCGGGCGGTCCCGCCGTAGACAAAAACCTCGCGGACGCCGGGGTGTTCCGCGACGACCCGCTCCACTCGCCGCGGGTTGACCTTTCTGCCACCGACATTGACGAAGGTGTCCTTGCGGGCCAGGACGGTGACATGGCCGACCGCGTCCACCTCGACCAAGTCCCCGGATTCGAAGAAACCGTCGTCACGGAACGGGGAGCCGCGGTCCCCCTCGTGCCCGAGGAACATCGTGGTGGTGCGCACCAGCAGCTGTCCTCTCCCCTGCAAGGCGTAGCGGCCTTCGTGGCTGCGCACGCGCCATTCCACGCCGGGTGCCATCGTGCCAACGCAGTTCTCGGGCCATGGTTCGGGCCGGTCGTACTGACAGGCGAGCAAACCGGTCTCGGTGCTGCCGTAGACCTGGTGGACAGGCACGCCGAGTCGTTCGCCGACGGCCTCGCCGACTCGTGGTGCCAGCGGACCGCCGGACGACAGCGCGAACCGTGCCCGGGCGTCGGCTGTACGCCGGGGCAGGACCGGCGAGATCAGTTCGTAGACCAGCGGGGTGCCCAGCAGCCCGGTGGCTCCGGCGTCGAGGCCCTCCAGGACGGCGCCGGGGGTGAACCGGCTCATCGTCATCAGGCCGGCACCGCTGACCAGGGCTGTCGCCAGTGCACCCACCAGGCCGAAGGAGTGGGCCAGGGGCACCATGGCGAAGAGCGTGTCCGCCTCGGTGACCCGGTGCAGGTCCCGGTGGAGGGCGCCGCCGGTGAGGATGTTCCCGAGAGTCTGCCGGACGATCTTCGGCTCTCCGGTGGAGCCCGAGGTGAGCTGGAGAATCGCCGATCCGGGGTGTTCCGCCCGAGGCGGGTCGGTGGCCGGCGGGCCGGCGATGAGACCATTGAAGGTGCGCTGCGCCAGTCCCGCCCTCGGCAGCTGCACGTCGGATGGGCAGATCAGGTCGGTCGCGGGGAGGCGGTTGACCACCGACCGCTCGTCATGCAGATAGGAATTCTCACGCTCCATGAGGAGCATGTCCACCCCGGCCATGGCCAGTCCGAGCAGGGAGGCCACTGAGGCGGGGGTGTTGTCCACCAGAACGATGGCCGGGCCGCGCGGCCGGGCCGGGCCGGTGACGTTCGCCACCGCGGACAGGGCCGCGTCCCGCAGCTCGGCCCAGGTCATTGCGGACCAACCGGTGGTGGACCGGGTGCGTACGGCGATCCGGCCACCCGCACGCCGGGCGTGCGAACGCAGCCGGTCCGCCACCATGCCGGTCGGTACGATACTGGTCATCGGCGGTGTCAACTTCTCTCGATGGTCTGTTTGGCTATGGCCTCGGCGATAGCGGCCGGACTCGCGTTGTCGAACATGGCAAGGGTCAGTGCGGCATGCAGCTGGTCGGTGGCCTCGGCGTCACCCAGGGCGCACCGTTCGACCAGCCGCGTGATCAGCTCGACAGCGCGCGAGGAATCACCGCCGGCCAGGAAGAAGTCGTCCATCAGGCCGAGCGGCTGACGAACGAGAATGTTCCCCATTTCCCTGGCGATGGCCGTGGCGAGCGCGTCCGGTACATGGTCCATGGCAGGCTGCTGTTCCTTTCGTGATACTTCGGTGTCACCGTGGTACAGCTGCTGGGACGACATTCCTGCCGCCCCTTCCGATGGTTCCTAAAAGTCAAGCTGAGAGAGTTGGCAGGTACGGTGCGGCTGCAGCGGTCACGGCACCATCGCGGATGAGGGCGCGGACGGCGGCGATGTCGCGGTCCAGGCGCCGGTCCTGGTCAAGAAACGCGACATGCTCGCGCACCAGGTCGAAGACGGCCCGGGTGCCGGGGGCCAGGCGGTCCGCTCCGCGCAGCTCCACGGCCTGGCACAGCGCGGCAAGGACGATGGCGGCGATGTTCTGCACCAGGTCCACCACGGTTCGGGCGTCACGGGCGGCGATGGTGCCCATGCTGACCTTGTCCTGGTTGTGGGCTTCGGTGGAGCGGGAGAACGCCGAGGCGGGGTTGCCCAGTTTGAGGGCCTCGGCGGCCAGCGCGGAGCAGGCGAGTTGCGTACCCTTGAAGCCGTGGTGCAGCCCGGTCTGGTCGGGGTCAGTGATCTGGGGGATGAGGTTCGGGGTCAGGTCGTTGTTGAACTTGTCGTCCACCACCAGCGCCAGCTGCCGGTCGAGCAGGTCGCCCACGCTGGCGACGGCGACCTTGAGGGCGTCCATCGCCTGGGCGATGTGGCCGCCGTAGAAGTTGCCCCCATTGCGCACGGTGTCCGCGTCCAGGTCGAACAGGGGGTTGTCGTTGGTGGAGTTGATCTCGATGTCGACCCAGCTGTTCACCCAGGCCAAGGTGTCGTGCAGGACTCCGGTCACATGCGGGGCACAGCGCAGGGAGTAGCGGTTTTGGATGGGGTGCTCCAGCTCCAGGAACCGGTTGTCACCCAGTTCGGGGTTGGCCTGGAGCACCTGCTGGTCGTCCCGGGTCAGTTCGGACCCAGTCAGCAGACGGTGGATGCGGGCGGCGCTGAGCATCTGCCCCGGGTGCGGCTTCTGCGCATGGATAAACGGTTCGAAGTGCCCTCGGTTGCCCAGCAGCGCCTCCATGCCGAGCGCGGTGCAGATGTCGGCCACGACGGCCAACTCCGCGGCGTCCGAGGCGGCCAGCACGGCGAAACCGGACATGAACGACGTGCCGTTGATCAGGCCCAACCCCTCCTTGGCCTGGAGCACGACCGGTTCCAGCCCGCACTGCGCCATGGCCTGGGCGGCGGGGACCACGCGTCCGGCGAAGGAGACCTCACCGGCCCCGGTCAGCACGTTGGCCAGGTAGCACAGCGGCACCAGGTCGCCGCTGGCCCCGACAGACCCGCGCTCGGGAATGAGGGGAAGGATGTCGTGGCGTAGGCAGTCGACCAGCAGCTGTATGACCTCGCGGCGCACGCCGGAGTAGCCGCGCGCCAGGCAGTTGGCCCGCACCAGCATCGTGGCGCGCACCACGTCCGGTGCGGCCAGGTCGCCGCTGCCGTTGAGGTGGTACTGGATGAGGTTGCGCTGCAGCGCAATAATCTTGTCCGGGCTGATCTGCCGAAAGCAGCTGTCGCCGAACCCGGTGGTAATCCCGTACATCGGCCGACCGGTCGCGATGAGCTTATGCATGAGCGACACGGACCGGTCAATCCGGCATTCTGCCTCGCTGTCCAAGCGGACATCCGTGCCGAGCGGCTGCCGCGCGAATTCAGCCACACCCCGCACGGTAAGACCGTCCGAGCCGAGGATAAGCCCCTTGTCTTCGGGTACGGCTTCGTCGGCCTGCAACTGCAACCCCTTGTTCATCAAATACCCTCCAGGTGGAATTCACTCAGGTTGAACGGGCAGAGCCCGGCCGCAGGCGCGCACTCCATACGTCAGCGGCCGGGTTACCACTCGGCACGTAGAATACACGAGTTTAATCTGAGTCAATTGCGCAGAACCCAACACTACATCGACTTGTAAGTGGTCAGACCCGGAAAATAAGACTGATCCTGGATCCACGATCTGATTTCAGCTGATAGTTTTTCGGCCCAGCGTTGTCAACTTGTCGAAGGTCGAGTGTTGGGGTGTGCTGGTATATGTACCGGTGTGCTGCTCAGGCCGCAACCAGCCTCTCCCGGAAGATCAACAAAATCGAAGATTATTCCACCCACCCAGCCCGCCAATTAAGTTGACAACGCCCAGTGGCGGGTCTCACATGCCGACTCTGGTGACGATGCCGTGGCGGTTGGCGAGATCTTCCGTGGCCGCCAGGTATTCGTGGACCAGGTCCATGGTGATGTCGGGGCAGCAGCCTCGAACGAAGTCCTCGATCATCTCGTCCTCGTCGAAGTCGTCGTTGGAGCGGTAGAAGTCCTTGCGGGACTCCAGGAACTCCCGGTCGACCCGTAGCCCATGTTCGGCGGCGCGTTGTTCGGCATGCTCGGGGTGGGTGAGGTAGCGGAACGACTGGGAGCCGGGGATCGGACACAGCGGTCCGAAGTCGAGTGCGGCGAACGTCTTGGGGTAGTTGTCGACGAGCTCGGTGAGCATCGCGTGGTTCTCGGCCATGAGCTGCGGGGTGATTCCCAGGTGGGTCAGGATGAGCCCTGCGGTGATCATCCCGCCCCGGTCCACCACTCCGGCGAGGGCTTCCAGGTTGTGTGCCATGGGCAGATCGTGGCGGCCTCGCCCGCCCACCGACTGCTTGTTCATCACCCGGAGCGAGACGTCGGAGAATCCGTCGAAGCCGATGAAGAAGTGGTCGAGCCCCAGCACGTTCACCAACTCGTCGATCCGGTCGGGTACGGTGGCGAATGCCTCTGCCCGGGCGTACCCGAACATGCCCGGCCTCTGTGACTGCGGCAGCTGACGGAACCACTCCGGCTGGTTGGCGGCCATGCCGCGCAACAGCCGCCACATGGTGAGCGGCAGCTCGTCCGCGGTCACGTAGAAGTAGTTGTAGCCCTGGCGGTAGGCGTTCTCCAGGATGGCCCACGCCTTGTCGACCTCGGGCCAGACGATTTCCTTCGAGCCGGGGATGATGCCGCAGAAGTCACAGGCGTTGAGGGGGACGTCGTCCAACCGCGGCCCGGCGAACTTGATGCAGCCGCGCCCGATGTCGACCACCGTGCTGCGCAGCACCCGGTCGCGCATGAAGAAGTAAATGGACTGCTGCCCCTGCAGGTAGCGCTCCTGGTGCGGCAGGAGGCTGTCCGCGAGCGAGTAGTCGACCAGCGGCAGAGTGGCGTACTCGCCCGCGTCTTCGGGCACTTTGGTCGCCGTGCCGTCCGTCGCCCGGTAGACGAGCCCCGGATAGGCGTCGGGGCTCTTGATGCGCCCGCGCAGGGAGTCGGCCATGAAGTTAGCGAATCCGGTGACGACATCGTTGCCGTAGAACCCGAAATCGATGTCGCGCTGCCGTCGCATAATTCGCTCGTACAGGGCGGAGAAGTGGTCGTTGCCGAGGATCACCAGCGCGTTCGGATTCAGCCGCTTCACGCGCTGGGCCATGGCTATGGAGGCGCTGTAGTTGCCTGTCAGTACACTGAGGCACACCGCGTGTAAGCGGTGGGCATGGGCGTCGATGAACTCCTCGATCGTCTCGTTGCTGTAGAGGACGCCGTCGAGATATCCAAGCTGGGTGTCATGGGAACCGAGCTTGTCGCGGAGGGCACTCATCAGAGTGAGCAGGCCCAGGTTCGGATAGACCGTGGTGTTGGCGCTGGCTATGTGGCGTGAGGTGTGGTTGGCGTTGATGAACAGCACGAGTTCCTGCTGAGTACGCATGGTGTCTCCTGCTCACACAAAGCGAAAGGGTCCGGTGTGTGACGAGTACGAGCAGTGACGGCAGGGCCCGGTCAGATGCCTACGGCAGCGGCCTCACCCCCCGCCAGGGCAACACCCTCGACTGGAAGCGCGCCATGAACCACTTCATGCTCGCCTTCCCCGACCGACTGCCCCTCTGACCCCAGCAAGATCACCGAAAGTAACCAACTCGGGCCCGACCAGCAAGCCTCTACATGCACAAAGGAATTGACAACCTCGGCATGGGGGCCGACGAGCATTTCCCCGCCGTGCACGATGAGGTTCTCCAGTACACCCTCGCCATGCGAGTCCGACTCGTATGTACCCTCGGCCAGGCGCAAGTCGAATATCTCGTATAGGGCACGTTCCCCCCCGGGCGGCACTGTGGACGAGTCGCAGCGCAGGGCCCTCATCCCCGGACCATCATGCCTTTGTCGGCCGGGTGACCTGGGGCTGCGGGGCACTGTCCGCCGAGGACAGCTCCGGTTCGGCAGCGGGATGCCGAGGTGCGTTGCCAAGGACGTCAACGTAACGTCTCCAGCACCGAATTTCGCTGGCCGCGTTCCAACCGGGCCAGCGTCGCTTTCGCTACACAAGCCAGCCTGGAGAGCTCCTTCAAGGACAGCCCCCGGGCCAACCGGTCAAAATGGACCTTCCCGCCGACCCGAGCCGTCACGCTCGCACTCGTCACAGCGGTGAAGCCTAGTGATCACTCCGAGGGATGACAAGACGACCGATCGGCCGCTATAACGACCGCCCTTCAGCTTGACTTTCAACCCCGCCAAGATCGTTCCTTGGTAGGGTTGAAGGTAAAGCTCAGACCCGCCCGGCTCGAATGTGTCCGCTCAGACCTCGCCCGCGTCGTGCGCGAGCAGCGCGATCTGCACTCGGTTGTTCAAGGCGAGCTTGGCCAGGATGCGCGAGACATGCGTCTTGACGGTGGGCAGGCCCATGTACGGCTCCGCCGCGATTTGGGCGTTGGACTTTCCCTGTCCGATGGCGACGGTCACCTCACGCTCCCGCTCGCCGAGCTGCTCTCGTGCCCTGGCGGTCCGCAGATCGTGCCCCGGCTCTGCGACACCTGCGCGATGAACTGCTGCGTGACGGCCGGGGACAAGACCGGCTCCCCCGCATGGACCCGGCGCACCGCCTCGACGATCTGCGTGGGCGGAGTGTCCTTGAGGACGAACCCAGCGGCGCCCGCCCGGAGGGCACGCAGCACGTGCTCATCGGTATTGAACGTGGTCAGCACGATGACCTCGGGCGGCCGGGGCCGCGCACGCAGCGCCTCGGTGGCCGCCAAGCCGTCGACCACGGGCATCCGGATGTCCATCAGCACGACGTCGGGGTGTGCGCGTCGGTGAGCCGCCTTGCTACCTGCGGTGATGGGCTTGTATGGGGTTCAACACCGCACGAGTAGCAAGGCACCTGTCAAGTGGATTCCTCTCATGCTGCATCGCATGTGTCCGCCAGGTTCGATGAGCCGAATCTGATCGCTGACAGCGGGCTGTTGCCACTGGTCCGCCTTGCCGAGCGCGCCGGGCTGCCGGACCTGGCGGCCTCGGTTCGGATCGAGGGCGCGGGCAACAGTGGCGGTGCTCACCCGGCGGCCAAGGTGATGTCGTTGCTGGGGGCGATGTGCGCGGGGACGGATAGCCTCGACGATGCCGACCGGCTGCGGCACGGTGCCATGGCCCGGGCCTTCACCGGGGTGCGTGCCTCGTCCACGCTGGGCACCTTCCTGCGTTCGTTCACCCACGGCCACAATCGTCAACTGCACCGCAGAACCGGACCGGCTGGTCGCACACCGTCGCCGTGCGGCAGGGCACGATGTACGACCACCGCTGGACGCTGCAGCCGAAGGACTACGTCTTCCCCGCGGGGCACCGCATCGGGGTGGTCGTCTTCTCCAGCGACCAGGAGTACACGCTGCTGCCGCTCGGCGGCACCCGACTGGCCGTCCAGCCCGGCTCCAGCCGCCTCACGCTGCCGGTCGTCGGCGGCCGCGAGGCGCTCGGCTTCTGACGCACGCCGCCGGCTCGGACAGGCGGGCCGGATCAGATGATGAAGTGGCTCCAGTAGGCCAGCCAGGCCACGAAGAGCACGCCCTGCAGGAGGGCCAGACCGCCGATCAGCCACCGCTCGGCCCGGGGGGACCGCGCCCAGCCGGCGAGCACGAGCGCCACCGGGAAGACGGCGAGCAGGTAGCGCAGCAGACTCCTGTACACCGGTGGACCCATCGACAGCGGCACCAGCACCATGATCAGGCCGTACACGACGTAGGGCAGGCCGATCCGGCGCAGGCCCGCGGCCACGACCACCATCGCGAGAACGGCGACTGCGACGCGGAGGGCGTCGAGGGTCGAACCCTCGGTCAGACCGTGCCACAGCACGCCCAGCGGGTTCTGCACGGTGACGCCCCAGCCGCTGCGCTGAGCGTGCTGGTAGGCGAACCAGTCGCCGCCCTGCCACCGGCAGAACGCCATGAAGGCCAGCCACCCGGCCGGGACCAGCAGCAGCGGGCAGCCCGTGCGGACGTAGCCCCACAACGCGCGTCGGCCGAGTCGGTAGTCGTGCTGCCGCAGCAGCACCAGGGCGAGCGGCACGACGGCGAAGAACCCGACCGAACGGCTCAGCGCCAGGAAGAATCCCAGCACGCCGACGACCAGCCAGCGCCGCCGCTCGGCGTAGTGGAAGGCGGCGAGCGTCAGACACAGGAACAGCGACTCGGTCAGCGCCGCCTGGAACAGGAACGCGGTGGGCAGCAGCACGAGATACCCGACGAAACGGCGGGTCCCGGGGGCGCCGAGCAACTGCCCCCCGAGCCGGTGGGCGTAGTAGAGCAGCAACAGGAACGCCGCGTTGGCCACCAGCAACAGCGCGAGCGCGGTATGCCCACCCAGCAGCGGGGCCAGCGCCCGGCCCAGAAACGGATAGAGCAGCGGAAAACCGAAATCCTGCCAGGGCCGGTCCAGTGGCACCTGGGCCAGCTTGTCGTAGAGGAACGAGTCCCAGGCGAACCAGAGCGAGACCCAGCGATGCGGAGAGACGGCCCGCTGCTGGTCGCGCATCGTCCACCCGTCCGCGGGCGGAGCCAGAGACAGGTGGTCGAAGGCGGCCAGCGCGAGCACCCCGACCAGGGTCAGCGCGATCTTCGTACCGAGGAAGACCGTGACGGCGAAGCGCCACGGCGCCGGAATCCGGTCGGTGGCCCGTGCCACCCGGTCCCGCACGGCGCCGGCGCGCGCGCCGAGCCCGCCTCGGCGCGCGGCCCCCACGGCCCGCCCCCTGTCCCCCACGACTTCTCCCGATCCCGCGCGGACGAGCCGGTCACCCGGCCCCGGATGCTGCCGCTGCCACATCCCCCTTCCACCGCCCCTGACACGTGGGCGACGGCCGGCACGCCGCGCGAAGCCACGAGTGAGTTCCCACTCACGGTGGGTAAGCGGGGGCCGCGACCGGAACGGGACACAGGGAGCGCGGCATGGACGAACAGCGGGACACCGTGGTCATCGGCGCGGGACCGGCCGGCCTGACCGCCGCGTACGAGTTGCTCCGGCGGAATGTGCCCGTACGGGTGTTCGAGGCCGACGATGTGGTGGGGGGCATCAGCCGCACCGTCGAACGGGACGGCTGGCGCTTCGACATCGGCGGACACCGGTTCTTCACCAAGGTCTCGCGAGTCGAGGAGTTCTGGCACGAGATCCTGCCCGGCGAGGACTTCCTGCTGCGGCCCCGGATGAGCCGGATCTACTACCGGGGCGCGCTCTTCGACTACCCGCTCAACGCGTCCAACGCCCTACGCAACCTGGGCCTGCGGGAGGCTGCGCTCTGCCTGGGCTCGTACGCCCGCGCCCGGCTGCGCCCGCCGAAGGACCAGTCCCACTTCGAGGGGTGGGTGTCCGCCCGCTTCGGTTGGCGGCTCTACTCCATGTTCTTCAAGACCTACACCGAGAAGGTCTGGGGCATGCCGGCCGACCAACTCCAGGCCGACTGGGCCGCGCAGCGGATCAAGAACCTGTCGTTGGCCAAGGCGGTCCGCAACGCCCTGCTGCCCCGTCGCAACCGCGGCGACGTCACCAGCCTGATCGAGGAGTTCCAGTACCCGAAGCTCGGGCCCGGCATGATGTGGGAGCGCTGCGCGCAGGAGGTACGCCGCCGCGGCGGCCGGGTCGAGCTGCGGAGCTGGGTGACCGCCGTGCACCGCGATCCGCAGCGCCGCCGGGCGGTCGCCGTCTCGGTGGACGGCGTGGGCGGGCAGCGCACCGCGACCGCCGCGCACGTGGTCTCGTCGATGCCGATCTCCGAGCTGGTGGCCGTGCTGTCTCCGCCCGCGCCGCCGGAGGTACGGGCCGCCGCCGCCGACCTACGCTACCGGGACTTCCTGACCGTGGCGCTGGTGGTGCCGGCCGAGTTCTCCTTCCCGGACAACTGGATCTACGTGCACGACCCGGGTGTCCGGGTGGGCCGGATCCAGAACTTCGGCTCCTGGTCGCCGCACCTGGTCAAGGACGGGCACACCTGCCTGGGGCTGGAGTACTTCGTCTTCGAGGACGACGAGACCTGGCGTACCCCCGACGCCGAGCTGGTCGCCACCGCCACCGCGGAGCTGGAACGACTCGGCCTGGTCCGGTCCGGGGTCGTCGAAGGGGGATACGTGGTGCGCATGCCCAAGGCGTACCCGGTCTACGACGAGCATTACCAGCGCAACGTGGACGTCGTCCGGCACTGGCTGGCCCGCGAGGTGCCGAACGTGCATCCGGTCGGCCGCAACGGCATGCACCGCTACAACAACCAGGACCACTCGATGCTGACAGCCATGTTGACCGCGGAGAACATCGCCTGCGGCGCGCGCCATGACGTCTGGTCGGTGAACGTGGAGCAGGACTACCACGAGGAGTCGAGCGGACGCGACGGCGACAACCGCCAGGGTACGGGCCGGGACGCGCCGATCGTGCCGGCGAAGCTCGCGGCCGCCGGAGCGGTGCCCGACGACGGTACGCGGCCGGGGCGGCCGGTGCAGACGCACCTCGGCTGACGGTCACCGTCGGCGGTCGGCCCGCGGCGCCCGAGGTTGTCGAGCCCCCGCCGGTCAGCTCTGGCGCAGCGCCGGCATCGGCACCGGGACGGACAGGGCGCTGGCCCCGGCGCCGGTCCCCGCCTCGCAGGTGTTCGGCGGCACGGTGCCGATGCCGCGGGTGGAGGGGCGTTCGGCCGCCCAGAACATGAAGCCCAGCATGCCGGCCGTGACGCCCGCGCCGTTCGGCGCGACACTCTGCACGTAGGGCGCGGCGGCCCGCTGCACGGACGTCGCGTAGTCGACGCACTCCGGCAGCGGCCGGCCGCCGTAGGCGATGTAGACGCCGCCGGTGAACTTGGCCGGGGCGAGCGGCGGCACGGGCGGGCTGTACTGCGGCTTGCCGTCGACGTGCTCCTGCCAGCTCTCCTGGGCGGTGCCGGCCGAGACGGGTCGGGCGGCCACCATGGCGTTGGCGTAGTCGAGCACCGGGGTGTCGGTCCGCAGCCAGTCCGCGGTCGCCTTGCGGTTGAGGTCGATCAGCCACCGGTCGCCGGCCGCGACGTCGATGGTGAGCCGAGCCTGGGGCCGGGCGCCAGTGGCGTCGTACGGGTGCACGGCCCGGTAGGCGTCGATGAACGACTGCAGGCCCGCGAGGTTCGGGTCGGTGTTCTGCTCGTAGTCGATCTCGATGCCGACGCCGAGCCGGGTGGCGACGGCGGCGGCCCGCTGACCGAGCAGGGTGGGGTTCTCGGCGAGCGCGGCGTCCCAGTCGTCGGTGTACGTGATGCCGCCGATGGAGAGCATCACCCGGACGCCGCGGGTGGTGAAGTACTGGACGATCTCCGAGGTCATGCCCCGCGGCACGCCGTCGAGGGTGGCGGCGTCGGTGGTCTGGCGCAGCAGCGCGAGCGGGTTGACGAAGCTGAGCACCACCAGGTTCACCGACGGCCGGCCGTCGCCGCGGTCGACGAGCCAGTGGTTCTGGCTGTCGAACTCGGCCACCGGGCGGACGCTGCCCCAGGTGCAGTAGTCGTTGCCGCAGTGCCAGGCGCCGTAGACCTGGACGGGTGTGGCGGCGGGAACGGCGCCGGCCGGGCGGGGTGGCGCCGCGGTGGCCGGGGTGGTCGCGGCGAAGGCGAGCAGGGTCGTGACCAGGAGCACCGAGCGTCGCATGGAGACCTCCCCGACATCATCAGTACGCCTTGTTTACAGTAGAGTCCTTTCGGCCGTCAACGCTCTTCTCCGGCCGTCACCTCGCACATCGCGCACTGTCGCGACAGGTGAGCCGGGCGGCCCTGCCGTCGCGGCGACCACCCGGCAGGTCACGGGTGGTGTCGCCGGGCGAGCGACCACGCGCGGCGGTACGGTCGCGGAATGACCACCGGGACCCCCACGCGGCGGGCGAGCACCACCACCCTCGACTACTACGTGCTGCACTCCGAGGCGGACGACGGCCAGCCGGCGGGGCTGCTGGTCGAGGAATTCCTCCTGGGCGACGACCTGTCGGCGACGCGGCTGCGCAGTGCCGGCTGGACGCCGGCTGACGGGGGCTGGTGGAGTTCCGCCGCGTTCGCCCGGGCACTGCGCACCGATCCACGACTGCGCGCCCGCCTGGCGGCCACCGACCGTCCCACCGCCGAAGCCGTCCACCGTCGACTCGGCGGCGGCCCACTGCCCGACGAGGAGACGCTGCGCGGCCACTTCCGGGACGACGTCCCGCTGGCGTCCGCGGCGCCGCTGCGGCTCGGCGCCGGTCCGGTCGTCCACCGGGTGCTCTTCGCCGGCGAACTGGACAGCCGCCAGGTGGAACTGCTGGGCGCGGCGCTGCGGCTGGGCGCCGCCCGGAACCCGGACGTGACACGACCCGGCGTCGTCAGCACCGGACGGCTGCGGGTCAACGACACGAACTTCCGCTGGGACCTGCGGCGCGTCGGCGGCGGCGTCGCCTGGTGCGTCGACGTGACGTCCGAGCCGGCCGGCGACGACGCGTTGCGCTGGCTGCTGCGCCAACTCGTGGGCCTCGCCCGCCGCCACGGCCTCGTCCCCGCCACGATCGACCGCCTCTCCTGACCGGCGACGTCAGGAAGCGCGTAAGCCCCCGTTCGCCCGAGCGCCCCGGACCTGCGCGGTCCGGGCTGGCCGTGCGCTCGGGGCGTCAGCCGATCTCGGCCAGCCGCGGTACGACCCGCTCGGCCAGCTGCTGCGTGAACTCCACCGGGTGCCGGTCGGGCATCGTCTGCACCTCGGTCACGCCGAGCGCGGCGTACTCGGCCACCTCGGCCAGGAACGCGTCGGGGTCGGCGAGGGGCGGGCGCATGACCAGCACCGTCTTCTCGATACGGTCGTAGTCCCGGCCCTCGGCGGCGCAGTGCCCGCGCAGCACCTCCAGCTTGTGCGCGACCTCCGCCGGGCTGGTGCCGAACAGGTTGCACGCGTCGGCGTAGCGGGCCACGAGCCAGAGCGTCTTCTTCTCGCCGCCGCCGCCGATCATGATCGGGGGGTGCGGCCGGCTGATCGGCGCGGGCACGTTGAGCGTCTCCGCGAGCTGGTAGTGCCTGCCGTCGAACCGGCCGTTGTCGTCGCCCCACATCTGCAGGCAGATGCGCAGCGTCTCCTCCAGTCGTTCGAAGCGCTCGGCGACCGGGACGACCGGTACGCCCAGCCCGCGCTGCTCGCGTTCGTACCACGACGCGCCGATGCCGAGCCGGGCGCGACCGCCGGAGAGCACGTCCAGGGTGGTGACGATCTTGGCGAGGAGCCCCGGGTGGCGGTACATCACGCCGGTCACCAGCACCCCGAGCGTCATCCGCTCGGTCTGCGCGGCCACGAAGCCGAGCGTCGTGTACGCCTCCAGCATCGGCTCCTCGGCCGACGTCGTGCGCTCCATCTGGAAGTAGTGGTCCATCACGGTGAACGCGGAGACGCCGGCCTGCTCCGCGATCCGGGCGGTCTCGGCCAGTGTCGCGGCCGTCCGCGCCGGATCGGCGGGCGTGGAGAAGTTCCAGTAGTGCAGGCCAAGCCTCATCGCTCATCCTCCGGTCCCGTAGGGCGGCTACCCGCCCAGTATCTGACGTCAGCGACGGCAGGGCGCGGGGACATCCGACACGACGTCCCCGCGCGACGGCGAGCCGCCCGGGCAAACCCGGGCGTACGGGATTCTCTCGAGACCACTCCGGCCGGAATGGCGCGGCCGTACGGTCGATTCCGTGGACGTGGTGTTGCGCGGCGGCCCCGGTGACGGGCAGGTCGTGCCGGGCGGCCCGGAGAGCGTCGTCTGGGGCGCCTGCCTGTACGAGCGCACCACCGATGTCAGCCGGGCTCACGGCCGCGACCTGCGGGTGTACCGGCACCGCCCGGACTGCTGCGAGCCCTTCGGCCGTGGCTCCGAGGACCGCTGCGAGTAGTAGAGGCGCCGGGCCGCCGCAAAGGCGGTCCCGCGGCTGTCCTCGTCCGCGGGTGCGGCCCGCCGAGGGCGCCCCGTCGGGTCGCCCGATCCGGTGAGTGCCGTGGTCACCTGTCGGCGATAACCGGCGCAACGGGTTAGACCAGGGTGACGGGTCTGGAGACGGAGGTCGAGCCGATGATCGCGCACTGCCCGAGCACCGGTTTCGGCGGCGCCGAGGCGGTCGCGGAGGCCATCCTCTACGCCGGTTACCCGCTGCATGCCCGCCACCGGTCACGGAGCCGGGCCCGCCGGTGGTCCGGTGTCCTCGTACCACCGGACTGGGCGGCGACGCGCGGCCCGGTCGACGGCGCTGGGGCGGGCCCGGCCGAGTCGTCGTGGCAGCTGACCCAGTGCCTGACGGACGCCCCGGACGGCGCGGTCGTCCGGATCGGGCTGCGGTTCCTGCACCTGCAACGCGGGTCGGTGGAGACACGCGACGCCGACGGGGCCTGCCGGCCGGTCGGCGGATTCGACGCCGGGGGCCGTACGCAGTTCGGCTTCGACGAGGCGGTGCCGCGTGGGTTCGAGATCGAGGCGTCGGTCGCGGACCTGCGGCGCGGGCGCCGCCTCGACGTACGGGTACCGGGCGGCGAGGACGTCGAGCCGCTGGTGGACGGCCGGCGCGGGGCGGTGGGGCGGGTGGTGCGCCGACGGTGGCCGCTGTCCGCGTCGGTGAGCGTCTGGGTCGTCCCGTGTCGGACGCCGTGGCGGCTGCTGCGGCTCGCCGTCCGGGTCGTGAACACCAGCCGGACGACGCCGGCGGACGGCCCAGGCGGGGCGCCCTTACGGTGTTGCCTGCTCGCGACGCACACCCTGATCGCCGTGGACCGGGGGCGATTCCTGTCGCTGCTCGATCCGCCACCGTGGGCGGCGTCCGCCGCGTGGGAGTGCCGCAACGTGCACACCTTTCCGGTGCTCGCCGGCGAGCCGGGCAGATCCGACGTTCTACTCTCGTCGCCGACAGTCCTCACCGACCACCCTCGTCCCCGCGCCGCCGCCACCGTCGACCGCGGCGACGCCCGTGCGCCGAAGGGGGTCGAGCGGTCGCGCGGCGCCGCCCGGGCGCCGGAGCCCGTACGTCGGGAGGGCGGCGCCGCCTGGTGGGGGCCGGAGGCCGACACGACGCCCTGGTGGGAGCGGGGCGCCGACGCGACCGTCGCGCCGGAGACCGAGCGGGTCCTCGTCGCGGGCATCCCGCTGTCCCGGGGCAGCCGGGTCCGGCTGCGTCCGCGCCGGCGGGACAGCGACGCGTACGACCTGTTCCTGGACGGGCGTACCGGCCGGGTGGAGCAGGTGCTGCTCGGTGCGGACGGGTCACGGTTCCTGGCCGTGCGCCTGGACGACGACCCGGGCGTGGACCCGCACCACTGGTACGGCCACCCGCGTCACTTCCGCCCCGAGGAGGTCGAGCCACTGGGCGGGGAGGTCGGGGCGCGGTGATGCTGTGCCGCTCTACCAGCACGCCCCTTGGTTGGGCCCGAGGCCGGTACGACGGCCTTCCGATACGGCGCTGCCCGGCCGGCGCGCGGACGCACCGACCGGGCAGCGTTGCGACCCCTGGTCAGTTGGCCGTGGGCAGGCCCTTCAGGCCCTCCAGCAGCTCGGCGAAGTCCGCGGTCTCCGCGGGAGGCGGCGTCTCGATGTTCACCGCCTTGCCGTAGTCGGTGTAGTCGACCGTCATGTCAACCATGTCGCCCATGACGATGCCCGCCCGGCGCGGCCGGTACTCCTCGTCGACCCAGAGGTCGATCTTGACCTCCTTGACGCCCTCCTTGGCCAGTTGCTGCTCGACGCCCGAGCGCGCCCCGGCGTCGAGCTGCCCGAGGTAGGTCGCCACCGGCATGGTGACGGCGTAGTGGACCGTGCGCGCCCCGTTCACCGTCTCCTCGCCGACGACCGTGACGCCCTCGGTAGCGAGCAGCGTCTTGACCTGCTTGGTCGGGTCGACGTCCTCAAGTTGCTTGGCGAAGTCCATCCCCGCCTGCTCGCCGACCGTGGCCAGGTCAAGCTTCATCCAGCGCTTGCCGCCCGTGCTCGCGCGGTCCTCCGCCGGGATCTCGACGTAGATCGCGGTGCCGATCATCCGGACGGTGGTCGGGGTGCCGTCCGGGCCCGCCGTCGTCATCTCGGCCTTGACCGGGTCGCCCAGGTCCACGACGCCCTGCACCGAGATCTTCTGGCCACCCGCGGTGCCCTGCATCGTCACGGTCACCGAGTCACTCTTGTCGGTGACCTCGATCGTCTTCTGCAGCGAACCCTTGAGATCACTGACGAGCAACTCCAGCACGCTGGGCTGCTCCGGCGCGTCGGAGCCGGGCGTCGAGCCGCAGGCAGTCATCGCGAGTGCCGTAAGCGCGGAGACCGCCAGAACAGTGGTCCTCTTCCAAAGTGACACGTGACAGCTTCTTTCCCCGAAGGATTCTGAGGATCCCCCCAGATAGACCGACACCACGCTATCCCACGCGGTCAACCTCAAAAACGACGCCTCCCCACCGCGCGGGTGGCCGGCATGGGGACGCCGGTTCCTCATGCGCCGCCTCGCTGCGCCACATCGCCCGTGACGTGTTCCGCCCGGTCAGGGGCGGTAGCGGTAGCCCATGCCGGGCTCGGTGATCAGGTGCCGGGGGCGGGCGGGATTGTCCTCGAGCTTGCGGCGGAGCTGGGCCATGTACTGGCGCAGGTAGCCCGTCTCGTCCTGGTATCCCGGCCCCCACACGTCGTGCAGCAGCTGACGTTGGGTGATCAGCTTGCCGGGGTGGCGCAGAAGCTTTTCGAGTACGCCCCACTGGGTGGGGGTGAGCCGGACCTCGACACCGTCGTCCCGCGTCACGACCCGGTCGGCGAGGTCGACCGTGTGGCGCCCCACGCGGACGAGGCTGCTTGCCGGCCCAGCGGTGGCGTCGGCGGTGTTGAGGCGACGGGTGACGGCGCGGATGCGGGCGAGGAGTTCGTCGATGCCGAAGGGTTTGGTGACGTAGTCGTCGGCGCCGGCGTCGAGGGCGGTGACCTTGTCGTCGCTGCCGGCGCGGCCCGAGAGCACGATGATGGGGACGGTGGTCCAGCCACGGAGCCCCCGGATGACGTCGACGCCGTCGAGGTCGGGCAGGCCGAGGTCGAGCACGACGAGGTCGGGTGGGTGGCCGGCGGCGGCCTTGAGCGCGGCGGCGCCGGTGGCGGCGACGTCGACGTCGTAGCCGCGGGCACGCAGGTTGATGCGCAGGGCCCGCAGGATCTGGGGTTCGTCGTCGACGACGAGGATGCGGCTCATGCCTGCGGGCCCTCCGTGGGTTCGGTCGGTGTGGCGGCGGGCAGCCGCAGCACCATGGTCAGGCCTCCGCCGGGGGTGGTTTCGGGGGTGATGCTGCCGCCCATGGCTTCGGCGAGACCGCGGGACAGGGCGAGGCCGAGACCGACGCCGGTGGTGTTGTCGCGGTCGCCGAGGCGCTGGAAGGGCAGGAAGACGTGTTCCCACTGGTCCTCGGCGATGCCGGGGCCGGTGTCGATGACCCGTAGTTCGACCTGGCCGGAGTGTGCGCTGGCGGTGATGGTGGGTGGCTGCCCGGGTGGGCTGTGGCGCAGGGCGTTGGCGACGATGTTGACCAGGACCCGTTCCAGCAGGCCGGGATCGGCGGTGGCGGCGGGCAGGTCGGCGGGGATGTCGGTGCGCACGTCGGCCGCGGGCGGGCCGAGTTCGTCAAGGGCCCGGGGTACGGCGTCCTCCAGGCCGATGGGGATGGGGTGGACGCCCAGCGCCCCGGCCTGGAGGCGGCTCATGTCGAGCAGGTTGGCGACGAGGCGGCCGAGCCGGTCGAGGGACTCGTCGGCGGTGGCGAGCAGCTCGGCCTGGTCCTCGGGGTCGAAATCGACGTCGTGGCTGCGCAGGCTGGACACGGCGGCTTTCGCCGAGGCGAGGGGGGTGCGCAGGTCGTGGCTGACCGCGGCGAGCAGCGCGGTGCGCATCCGGTCCGCTTCGGCGAGCGGGCGGGCGGCGGCGGCCTGCGCGGCGAGGCGTTCCTGACGTAGCGCGACGGCGGCCTGCGCGGCGAACGCCTCGACGATGCGCCGGTCGGCGGCCTCCAGCCGCCGGCCGCAGAGCACGACGGTGAGCCGGTCGTCGACGGGTACGGCGGTCTCCCCGGCGCCGGGGTTCGGTGCCGGGGCTTCGCCGACGCTGGCGACGACCCGCCACGCGGCCTCCTCGCGGGCCCGGTCCGGGCGCCTGCCCGCGGTCTCGACCGACTCGAGCACGCTGACCGCGCGCAGCGCGAAGGTTTCCCGGAGCCGCTCGAGCAGGGCCGGCAGCGGGCGCTCGCCGCGCAGCACGCTGCCGGCGACGGTGGCGAGGGTCTGCGCGTCGGCGGACGCGCGGGCGGCCTCCCTGGTACGCCGGGCTGCCACGTCGACGACCCCGCTCACGGCGATGGCGACGCCGACGAAGACGCCGAGGGCGAGCAGGTTGTCGGCCTCGGCGATGGTCAGCGTGTGGAAGGGCGGGGTGAAGAACCAGTTGAGCAGCAGGGAGCCGCCGAGGGCGGCGAGCAGCGCCGGCCAGAGCCCGCCGACCAGGGCGACGCCGACGACGGCGGTGAGGAAGATCAGGATGTCGTTGGTCAGGGTGAGGTCGGGCAACGCCGCCAGCAGCAGGGTGAGCAGCGGCATACCGAGCAGGGCGAGGGCGTACCCGAGCAACCGGCGGCGGCGGGACAGCGCGGCCGGCGCCTCGGCCGCCCGCCGGCCGCGCCCGGCCTCGGGGTGGGTGACCAGATGGACGTCGATCGGCCCGGACAGCGCGGTGGTGGTGACGCCGACACCCCGGGAGAGGATCTGCGCGAACCGGCCGCGGCGGCTGGCGCCGAGCACGAGCTGGGTGGCGTTGACGCCGCGGGCGAAGTCGAGCAGTGCGGCGGGGATGTCCGTGCCGAGGACCTGATGGTAGGTGCCGCCGAGGCTCTCCACGAGCACCCGCTGCCGGGCGAGTTGGGCCGGGTCGGCGCCGGCGAGCCCGTCGCTGCGGGCGACGTGCACGGCGAGCAGGTCGGCGCCCTTGCTGCGCGCGGCGATGCGGGCGGCCCGGCGGATCAGCGTCTCCCCCTCGGGTCCGCCGGTGAGCGCGACGACGACGCGTTCGCGGGCCTCCCAGGTGGCGGAGATGCCCTGCTGGGCGCGGTAGGCGCCGAGTTGCTCGTCGACCTTGTCGGCGAGCCAGAGCAGAGCCAGTTCGCGCAGGGCGGTGAGGTTGCCGACGCGGAAGTAGTTGCCGAGCGCGGCGTCGATCCTGTCGGGGCGGTAGATGTTGCCGTGGGCCATCCGGCGGCGCAGCGCCTCCGGGGTCATGTCGACCAGTTCGACCTGCTCGGCGGCGCGGACGGTCCGGTCGGGGACGGTCTCCCGTTGGGTGGTGCCGGTGATCTGGGCGACGACGTCGTTGAGGGACTCCAGGTGCTGGATGTTGACCGTGGTGAGCACGGTGATCCCGGCGTCGAGGAGTTCCTGGACGTCCTGCCAGCGCTTCTCGTTTCGGGTGCCGGGGACGTTGGTGTGGGCGAGTTCGTCGACCACGGCGACCTCGGGGCGGCGGGCCAGGACCGCGTCGAGGTCCAGCTCCGTGAAGGTGGCGCCCCGGTAGGTGATCGTGCGGCGGGGGACGATCTCCAGATCGCCGATCATCGCGGCGGTGTGGGGGCGGCCGTGGGTCTCGACCAGGCCGATCACGAGGTCGGTGCCGCGTTCGGCGCGCCGCCGGGCCTCCTCGAGCATGGCGTAGGTCTTGCCGACGCCCGGTGCGGCACCGAGGTAGATGCGTAGTTCCCCTCGTGGCACGGCAGGAGTCCTCTCCACAGCGCGACCGGTGGGCGGGGGGCCAGGCACCGGGCCGGGACGATCTCGATCGTCCCAGCCCGGCCCCGTGGTGTCAGCGTGCCGGGAACTGCTCGTCGAGGGCGAGGTTGAGCTCCAACACGTTCACGCCGGGTTCGCCCATGAAGCCGAGCGACCGGCCGGTGGTGTGTTCCTGAACGAGGCGACGGACCGCGGCCGGGTCCGCGCCGCGCTCGCGCGCCACCCGGGCCACCTGGATCTGCGCGTACGCCGGGGAGATGTGCGGGTCGAGGCCGCTGCCGCTGGCGGTGACGGCGTCGGCGGGCACCGCGGGCTCGGCGGGGGCGTCGCCCCGGACGGGGACGATTGTCGCCCCCGCGGCCCGGTAGTCCTCGCCGGGCTTCGCCAGTTCCACCGGCACCCCTTGATAGCGGGCGAGGAAGGGAGTGGCGGGCGCCGTCTGGTTGACGCTGACCACACGGGTGACCGGGCCGGTCAGCCCGTCGCGGTGGAACACCGCCAGCACGGCGCCGACCCCGTCCGGGGTGCAGTACGGTCGGCTCCCGTCGACGCCGTCGAGTTCGCCGACCGCCCTGCTGCGGGCGCAGACCTGGGTGAGCAGGCTCCGCGCCGAGTCGCCGGGGCTGGTGGCGACGGTGTCGACGATGTCCTCCGGGCCGAGGTTGCTGGCCGCGGTGGCGGTGGGGTCGTAGCCGCCGCCGGCGGCGGAGGGGCGGGACTGGAAGTAGCGCGGTACGGGGTTGCCGTCGGCGTCGGTGAAGGACTGGCCGATCAGCGCGCTGCCGACGGCCCTGCCGCCGGCCGTGAGGAGTGACCCGTCGGCCCTGCCGGCGAGGCCGGGAACCCGGCCGACCGCGACCAGGGCGAGGGGGTAGGCGAGGCCGAGGAGCACGGTGAAGACGAGCAGCGCGCGCAGGGCGGCCAGGTGCTGGGCGAGCCAACCGGGAAGACGCATCACGAGATTCCTGGAATGAACTGGACGAGCAGGTCGATGAGTTTGATGCCGAGGAACGGCACGATGATGCCGCCGAGGCCGTAGATCAGCAGGTTGCGGCTGAGCAGCTTCGACGCGGCGGCCGGGCGGTAGCGCACGCCGCGCAGCGCGAGCGGGATCAGCGCGACGATGATGATCGCGTTGAAGACGACCGCGGACAGGATCGCCGACTCGGGGCTGGCCAGCCGCATGATGTTCAGGCGATCCAGCGAGGGATAGATGCCGGCGAACATGGCGGGGACGATCGCGAAGTACTTCGCGATGTCGTTGGAGATCGAGAAGGTGGTCAACGCACCTCGGGTGATCAGCAACTGCTTGCCGATCTCGACGATCTCGATCAGTTTGGTCGGGTCGGAGTCGAGGTCGACCATGTTGCCGGCCTCCTTGGCGGCCGACGTGCCGGTGTTCATCGCCACGCCGACGTCGGCCTGCGCGAGGGCGGGCGCGTCGTTGGTGCCGTCGCCGGTCATGGCGACCAGCCGGCCCCCCTCCTGCTCCCTGCGGATCAGCGCGAGCTTGTCCTCCGGCGTCGCCTCGGCGAGGAAGTCGTCCACGCCGGCCTCGTCCGCGATGGCCTTCGCGGTGCGGGGGTTGTCACCGGTGATCATCACGGTCCGGATCCCCATCCGGCGCATCTCGTCGAACCGCTCCCGCATGCCGGCTTTCACCACGTCCTTGAGGTGGACGACCCCGAGCGCCCGGGCCGGCTCCCCGGCCACGTGCTCGGCCACCACCAGCGGCGTGCCGCCGATGCCGCTGATCTCGTCCACCAGCCGACCGACCTGCTCGGTCGGGTGACCGCCGTTCTCGCGTACCCACTTCAGCACCGCGGCGGCGGCACCCTTGCGGATCCGCCGCGCGGGTCCGGTGGCGCCTCCGCCGGCGGTCGCGTTCGGGGTCAGGTCGACGCCGCTCATCCGGGTCTGCGCGGTGAACGGGACGAAGGTGGCGTGCGGAATCAGGCCGGGCTCGCGTTCCCGCAGGCCGAACTCGCGCTTGGCCAGCACCACGATCGAGCGTCCCTCGGGGGTCTCGTCGGCCAGGCTGGACAGCTGCGCGGCGTCGGCGACCGCCGCCGCCCCGAGACCGTCGACCGGGAGGAACTCGGCGGCCTGCCGGTTGCCCAGGGTGATCGTTCCGGTCTTGTCCAGCAGCAGGGTGTTGACGTCGCCGGCCGCCTCGACGGCGCGGCCGCTCATCGCCAGCACGTTGCGCCGCACCAGCCGGTCCATGCCGGCGATGCCGATCGCGGACAGCAGCGCCCCGATGGTGGTCGGGATGAGGCAGACCAGCAGGGAGGCCAGCACGACGCCGGTGACCCCGGCGTCGGTGATCGCGCCGGTGTCCGGCGCGGCGGCCTGGAAGTTCTTGGCGGAGATCGCCAACGGCTGGAGGGTGACGACGGCCAGCAGGAAGACGATCGTCAGCGCGGCCAGCAGGATGTTCAGCGCGATCTCGTTCGGGGTCTTCTGCCGGTTGGCGCCCTCGACCAGGGCGATCATCCGGTCGATGAAGCTCTCCCCCGGCTTCTGGGTGATCCTGACGATGATCCGGTCGGAGAGCACCCTCGTGCCGCCGGTGACCGCGCTGCGGTCCCCGCCGGACTCCCGGATGACCGGGGCGGACTCGCCGGTGACGGCGGACTCGTCGACGCTGGCGATGCCCTCGACGACGTCCCCGTCGCCGGGGATGATCTCGCCGGCCGCGACCACGACGATGTCGCCCTGCCGCAGCTGTGGCGCCGGGACGCTCTCGGTGCGGCAGGCGCCGGGCGCGGCGCCCGCGGTCCAGTCGGGGACGCGGGTGGCGACGGTGTCCGTCTTCGCCCTGCGCAGGGCGGCGGCCTGGGCCTTGCCGCGGCCCTCCGCGACCGCCTCGGCGACGTTGGCGAAGACGACCGTCAGCCACAGCCAGACGGTGATCGCCCAGGCGAACACCGACGGGTCGGCCACCGCGAGGACCGTGGTGAAGGCCGCGCCGATCTCGACGATCAGCATGACCGGGTTGTGCCACAGGGTCCGCGGGTCGAGCTTGCGCAGCGCGTCCGGCAGGGACCGGACGAGCTGCGCCGGGTCGAGCAGCCCGCCACCCCGGCTGCCCCGGGTGGCCGGCGTGCCGGCGGTCGCCGCGTCGGCGGTGCCGTGCGGCGCCGGCGTGGAGGTGGTCATGTCCTTCTCTCTCACGGTGGTCACAGCCCTTCGGCCAGGGGGCCGAGCGCGAGGGCGGGCAGGAAGGTCAGCGCGACGAGGATCACCGTGACGCCGACGACCATCCCCACGAACAACGGCCGGTGGGTCGGCAGAGTGCCCTCGGAGGCGGGGGTGGGCTGCTGGCGGGCCAGGGAACCGGCCAGCGCGAGCACGAGGACGATCGGCAGGAACCGGCCGAGCAGCATGCACAGCCCCAGCGCGGTGTTCCACCACGGCGTGCTCACCGTGATGCCGGCGAACGCGGAGCCGTTGTTGTTGCTCGCCGAGGTGAACGCGTAGACGACCTCGGACAGGGCGTGCGGGCCGGTGTTGAGCGCGGTGGAGTTGTTGCCGGTGGCGACGGCTGCCGCCGCGCCGATCAACACCAGCGCGGGAGTGACCAGGAAGTACAGCGAGGCCAGCTTGATCTCGCGCGCGCCGATCTTCTTTCCGATGTATTCCGGGGTCCGGCCGACCATCAGGCCCGCGACGAACACGGTGGTCACCGCGAGGATCAGCAGGCCGTAGAGGCCGGCACCGACGCCGCCGGGGGCCACCTCGCCGAGCATCATGTTGACGAGCGGCATCATCCCGCCGAGCGCGGTGTAGGAGTCGTGGAACGAGTTCACCGCGCCGGTCGAGCTGAGCGTGGTCGCGGCGGCGAAGGTCGCCGAGCTCGACACGCCGAACCGGACCTCCTTGCCCTCCAGCGCCGCGCCGACGGCCTGCGGCACCGTGCCGTGGCCGGACAGCTCGAAGGCGTTGGTCAGGGCAATGCCGGCGATCGCCAGGATCCCCATGACGGCGACGATCGCGTACCCCTGCCGGAGCTGGCCGACCGTACGACCGAACACCCGGGGCAGGCTGAACGGGATCACCAGGAGCAGGAAGACCTCCAGCCAGTTGGTCCAGGCCGTCGGGTTCTCGAACGGGTGGGCGCTGTTGACGTTGTAGAAGCCGCCGCCGTTGGTGCCCAGTTCCTTGATGACCTCCTGGCTGGCCACCGGCCCGCCGGTGATGGTCTGGGTGCCGCCGGTCAGGGTGGTCACGTCGCCGCCCGCCGACAGGTTCTGCACGACGCCGCCGACCATCAGGGCGAGCGCGCCGACCACGGAGATCGGCAGCAGGACGCGCAGGGTGATCCGGGTCAGGTCGACCCAGAAGTTACCCAGTTCGCCGGTGCGGCTGCGGGCGAATCCGCGCACCAGGGCGACCGCGACGGCGATGCCGACCGCGGCGGAGACGAAGTTCTGCACCGCCAGGCCGGCCATCTGCACCAGGTGGCCCATGGTCGACTCACCCGAGTACCACTGCCAGTTCGTGTTGGTCACGAACGACACGGCCGTGTTCCACGCTCCGTGCGGGGCCACCGGGTCGAAGCCCAGCGACAGCCACAGGTGGTTCTGCAGCCGCAGGAACCCGTAGAGGAACAGGATCGACACGGCGGAGAAGGCGAGCACGCTGCGGGCGTACACGCCCCAGGACTGCCCGGCCGTCGGGTTCACCCCGACCAGGCGGTAGACGCCCCGCTCGAAGCGGGAGTGCCGGGTGCCGGCGACCACCCGGTACAGGTAGTCGCCGAACGTCGTGTGCACGGCGGCCAGCGCCACCAGCAGCGAGAGGACGAACAGCACACCGGCGGTGGCCGTGCTCATCAGAATCGCTCCGGGAACAGCAGGGCGACCACCAGGAACACGGCCAGGCCGGCCGCCAGCACCAGACCGACGGCGTTGACGACGCTCACAGCCTCTCCACCCCCCGCACGACGAGGGCGAGCGCCGCGAACAGCGCCACCGTCAACCCCACGAACACCACGTCAGGCACGTCTGACTCCTCACCGGAACGGTCGTCACGGCCGCCTACCGGCCGCGCCGAGCAATCACAACGCCACCCGCTCCTCGGTGACAGGGGCTATAACGCGACCATCACGCCGGTCCGGCGTTTCTTAACGCCCTCTTCACGCCGCCTCCCCGTCGGGTGTCCCGCCCGGCACGGACACGGGGTCAGCGGGAGCGCAGGGACAGCAGTCCGTCGGGCGCGACGGCGAACCCGGGCGTGCACGGCGGGCCGAAGCCGCCGAGCAGTTCGGCCAGCCAACGGGCCTCCTCGGGCGCGGCCCGTTGCAGCCGCATCCGGCGCATCCGCAGCGGCGCGGCCCGTAGCCGTCGCAGCGCGCCGGTGGCCGGGTCGAGAGTCGGTAGCCACAGCAGCCGCAGCTGCGGCCGGTACTCCTCCCGTCCGTGGATTCCCTCGTAGTCGTCGATCAGGTCGCCGCAGCCGTAGAGGACCAGCCGGTCGCGGTACACCTCCACCGGCCTGGGGTGGTGCGAGGAGTGGCCGTGCACCACGTCCACGCCGGCGTCGATGAGCCGGTGGGCGAAGTCGACGTGCTCGGGCGGCACGTCGTACCCCCAGTTGGTGCCCCAGTGCACGGAGACCAGCACCCGGTCCCCGGGCCCGGCCACGGCGGCGATCCGCCCGGCCAGCGCGTCGGCGGAGGCGGCCGAGACCTCCGGCAGGTACGCCACCCCGGGCGCGTCGGCGGTGGCCGCCCAGGACGGGGGCACGCCGCTGGACGGCGCGGCCACCGACCAGACGAGCAGGTCGTGGCCCTGGCCGAGCGGCACCCGGGCGGGTCTGCCGGCCGACGCCGCGTCCCGGCCCGCGCCGGCGGTGGCGATGCCGGCGCCGGCCAGGGCGTCGAGGGTGTCGGTGAGCCCCACCGGGCCGAAGTCGAGGACGTGGTTGTTGGCCAGCGCGCACACGTCGAGCCGGGCCGCGGTGAGGCAGGCCAGGTTCGGCGGGTGCATCCGGTAGTGGATCGCCTTGGCCGGCGCGTGCGCGCCCCGGCCGGTCACCGCGGTCTCCAGGTTGACCACCCGGACGTCCGGCCGCAGTTCGTCGAGCAGGTCGAGCGCGTCGCCCCAGGGCCAGGCCGGGGGTGCCGGGCACGGGACCGGCCCGTTGGCGGCCTCGGCGAGGTCGACGTAGTCGCGGGCGTCGCGTACCGCCGGCTCGCGCAGCTCGGGCGGGCCGGGCGTGGGCAGGATCGCGTCCACACCCCGGCCGGTCATCACGTCGCCGCCGAGGAAGAGGGTCAGGTCGGGCATCCGGCCGCTTTCCCGGCCACGCCGCCGGCTCACCTGCCGGTGGTCCCTGCCGCGCCACGTCGGGTGGCGCTCTCGACCCGGCTCGGTACGTGCGGCGCCTGCTACGCCGCGCGGCCGTGCCGGTCCACGCGCCGGGCCCGCCGATCGGGTCGACCGGCCAGAACGGCGGCGAGGATCTCCGCCCCGTCGACGACACGTGGGCCTGGCCGGTTGAAGTAGGCCGGCCCGTCGACCACCCAGACCTGCCCGTCACGTACGGCCGGCAGATCCGCCCAACCGGGTTGAGCCATGGCCACCGACAGCTCGTCGAAGGTCCGCTCGGGCGGGAAGCCACACGGGCCGAAAACCACCACGTCGGGGGCCAGGTCCGCGACCACGGACCACTCGTGCGGACGGCTGTGCGCGCCCGGCCCGAGCAACAGCGACCGTCCGCCGGCGCGGGAGATCTGCTCCGGCACCCAGTGCCCGCCGGGCATCAGCGGGTCGAGCCACTCGACGAACAGCACCGTCGGCGCATCTGCCGCCGGCCCGGGCAGAGCCGCCAGACGCCGATCCGCGTCCGCCCTGACCCGCGCCGCCTGATCCTCGGCGCCGAGCAGCGCCGCCACCGCGTCGACGGTGTCGAGGATCCCGCCGATGGTGCGCGCCTCCAACGACAACACCCTCGTGTCCAGGTCGATCACCCGGACCGCCTCGTTGACGCGCTCGTACGAGACCGCGCAGACCGCACACAGATCCTGGGTGAGGATCAGATCCGGACGTAGCCGGTCCAGCAGGGCGACGTCGAGCTGGTACAGCGACGAGCCACGATGCTCGCCGCCGGCGGTGGCCGCCGAGATCTCCCGGCTCGTCAGGTGTTGCGGCAGCATCGTCCCGGTCACCACCGGAACGCCGGCCACCTGCTCCGGCGGCCAGTCGCACTCGTGCGTACGACCGACCAGACTGTCGGCGTGACCGAGCATCGCGACGATGTCGGTGGCCGCCGGCAGGAGTGAAACGATCCGCACGCCTGCCTGCCTACCAGCCCTGGTCCATGGATGTCCACACCGCGATGCGGACGCGTCCGGACGGCCGCCCGCGTGGCTCGGTTTACCTTGGTTGTCCTGAGCCGGCGGACGACCGTCCACTTGCCTCACTCCCTAGAATCGGGGGACCGCCGGAGCCCGTTCGAGGGGGACATGTGCCGCCGTCCAAACCCAGCAAGCGGCCGGGTCGGCGCCGGCCGCAGGCAGCCCCGGCCACGCCGACGCAGGACCCGGACGGAAGCACCCCGGTGGCGGGAAGCGAAAGGCGCTCCGGCCGGGCCGGCCCACGGCGGCGGGACACCGCGGCGCCGGGCGGCGCGGGCAACCCGCCCGCTCAGGTGGACAACCAGGCGCCGTTCTCGCGCCGGAGCCTGCTGTGGGCGGCCGGCGGCGGGGTCGCGACCGCGATCGTCAGCGCTCTGGTCTCCGAGCTGGACGACCGGCTCACCTCGCCCGGGCAGGCGGTGCGCGACGACCGCGCGGTGGAGGCGGCCAAGCGCGAGGAGGCCCGGCGGAAGGCCCCGCTGTCGCTGAACGCCTACTACTACGACCGGTCCGACGACGCGAAGATCTGGGTGGCGGCGAAGCCGCTGACCGCCGAGGTCCGGCGGAGGCTCGGCGCGGCGGCGTTCTGGCCCGACGACGGCTTCGAGGGCGGCATCCGCGCGGCGCTGGGCGCCAGCGACGAGCACCCGTACCGGCTGTTGACCCGGGTGCGACTGTCGGTGGTCGGGCAGTGGGCCGCCCCGGTCTTCGTCACCCAGATCCGGGCCCGGGTGCTGCGCCGCTCGGCGCCCCTGTCCCACGCGTACGTGTTTCAGCAGAGCCAGGGTGGCGGAGAGCCGTTGAAGATCGGATTCGACCTCGACGAGCCCGACAGCGTCGCGCGGGTCACCGGACCCGACGAGCGCCTCGGCGGGGCGTACGTGGACGACCGGTCGCTGACCCTGGCGCCGGGTGAGCCGCTCACCATCGATGTGCAGGCGCAGACGGACCGGTCGTACTGCGAGTGGGTCGTCGACTTCGACCTCGACCTCGACGGCGAGAGGCGAGTGGTCACCGCCGATGACGACGGACAGCCGTTCCGCAGCACCAGCCTGGCCCGCCACTACCAGGAGCGGTACCACGCCAGCCTCACCGGCGGCCTCGTCCCCGACGGCGCCGGCCCGTTCGCGGCGCGGCTGTGAGCGTCGCCTGGCGCCGGCGGGCCCTGCTCCTCGCCACGTGGGCGCTGTCCTGCGCACTGTCGTTCGCCTTGCTCCAGGCCCTGCTCGACGTCACCGGCCGCGACCGCCCGACCGGGCCGCCCGGGGCGGCGGCCCCCGGCGGCCCGGCGTCCCCCGGTACGACGGTGAGCAGCGCCGACGCGGTCGAACTGACCGCCACGCTCGCGGGCACCCGGTACAGCGACGAACTGACGTTCGAGGTGCCGGAACGGCAGGCCCGGACGGTCCCACCGCCGCAGGTGCGGGACTGCCGGCAGTTCGCGTCGTGGGCGCGCCGGAACGGGGCCGTTCCCGTCGGCGGCGAACCCGTGCACCTGCTGACCGTGCACGCCGCGCGCAGCGTGGACGTGGTGATCCACAGCGTCGTGGCGGTGCCGGTCGCGCAGGTCCCGCGGGACCAGGAGCAGGGCCCACGGGTCGAGTTGGCCTGCCGCGAGTCCCGTCCCACCCCCACGGTCACTCCCGACGTCCGGACGGATCGCGGGCCGCACGTGCTCGCACCGGGGCAGACGGTCCGGCTGCTGGTCGACCTGGCCGACCCCGAACCGGCCGGCCTCTCGTTCCCGGCCGGCGTGTCGCGCTACCACCTGCGCGTCGACCTGGAGGTCGACGGGGTGACGCAGGTCCGCGAGCTGCGCGACGAGGCGGGCGGATACTTCCGCTGCTGCGGGCGTATCACGTTCATGGGTTACCAGGCCGCTCGGTACGAGTGGACCCTCTCCCCCACCCCCACGCTCCGCTACTGCCCGGAACTCCGGTACGCCGACGAGCCGCCGCCGCGGGTCTGTCAGCCGCGGGAACCGGGCTGAGCCCTGTCTCCGTCCCGGCCCGCCCTGGTAGAACGGCCGGATGGATGAACTGACCGACCCGCTGGCCGGGCTCGACGAGGTCCCCTGGGGGTCGCTGTGCCACGCGTACGGGCCGGCCACCGACGTACCGGACCAGTTGCGGGCGTTGCGCTCTGCGGAGGCGCCGGTCCGGCGCCGTGCGTTGTCCGAGCTGTTCGGCAACGTCTACCACCAGGGCACCCGGTGGGGCGCGAGCTGCCACGTGGTGCCGTTCCTGGCAGCGCTCGCCGACAGCCCGGACACCCCGGACCGGGCGGCGGTGGCCGCCCTGCTCCGCTCGGTGGTGCTCGGCGACCGACGCGACGACGAGCTGCCGTTCGACCCGCGGCGGGCCTTCGCCGCCGCCTCGGGGATCACCGACGAGCAGGCGGCACTGGTGCAGCGGCATCTGGCGGCCGAGGACCTGTTCGAGCACGAGGAGGCCGCGAAGCTCGCCGACAACGTGGCGGTCCGCTGGGCGGCCGACGCGTTCCACGCTGGAGCCCGGCACACCGACCGGTACGTCCGCTGGCTCACCGATCCAGACCCGCGGCTGGCCGGGTACGCCGCCGAACTGCTCGCCTGGTTCGCACCCGCCGAGGCCGCCCTGGCCGGGCTCGTCGCGGTCCCCGACGACGAGGCCCGCGCCGCCGCCCGGGCCAGCGCCAATCTGAGCCTCGGCCACTGGCCGGGCGGCGCGGAACGGATCGACGCCTGCCTCCGCGGGCTGCTGGCCGCGAACGCTGCGGTCGTCCGCGTCACCGCGGCGGTGGCGTTGTCGTACCGGCTCGGTGACGAGCTGCCCGACCGGGCCCTCGACGTCCTCGCCGGCGCCCGCGGCTCGGACTTCGATGCCGACGTGCCCGGCTGGGACCGGCCGGTGCGCGGCTTCGTGGCGCTCGCGTTGCACCGGCTCGGTCTCGGCTGACGACGGCGGAGCTGGCCGGGCGACCTGCCGAGCGGCCGTAGGTCGAGGTGGGCGTGCCGGTCAGGAGCCGAGCCAGCGGTGGATGCAGGTCAGCAGGTCCTCCGCGTCCACCGGCTTGGTGACGTAGTCGGTCCACCGGCTTGGTGACGTAGTCGCTGGCGCCGGAGGTGATGCTCTTCTCCCGGTCGCCGTGGATCGCCTTCGCGGTGACCGCGATGATCGGCAGGTCGGCGTAGCGCGGCATCGCCCGGATCGCGGCGGTGGCGGCGTAGCCGTCCATCTCGGGCATCATCACGTCCATCAGCACCAGGTCGATGTCGTCGTGGCGCATCAGCGTCTCGATGCCCTGGCGGCCGTTCTCCGCGTACACGACGTCCATGCCGTGCAGCTCCAGGATGTTGGTCAGGGCGAAGACGTTGCGCGCGTCGTCGTCGACCACGAGGACCTTGCGGCCGGCCAGCTCGGTGGCGTAACCCTCCGCCGCCGGCGCGATCTCCCGTGCCGGGCGGGCGAGCGGCACGACGTGCTCGGGCAGCGCCGCGGTCAGGCCGGCCAGGAGCTGCCGCCCGCCGGGGTCCGTCACGGGGCCCGCCGGGTTGGGAACCGTGGCGCCGCGCCGTACCGCCGACCGCTCGACCATCGCAATCCTCCGGACCGGACCAGCCGGGCGGGCCGGCCTCGGCGGTGAGAGCAAGTTCGGCAAGTATGCCTGCGGGCCGGGTCGGGACGGTAACGCGGCGCGGGTGTCGTCACCCGCCGGCGGCCCCGGCGGAGATGCGGGCGGTGACCCGGGCGGTCGTGCCGCGGTCGTCGCCGTGGATCTCCAGGCCGTCGGTGAGCTGCTGGGCCAGCCACAGGCCGCGGTGACCGACCTCGGTGGGCGCGGGCAGCGCCACCCGTACGTCGCCGAGGCCGGGGCCGTTGTCGCTGATCTCGCAGCTGAGCACGTCGCCGTCGCGGCGCAGCCGCAGCGCGCCCCGGCCGCCGCCGTGCCGGACGACGTTGGTGACCAGCTCGTGCACCGCCAGCACGAAGTCCTCCAGGGCCACGCCGGTCAGCCCCGCCCCGCGGGCCGCGGCGGCGACGGCGTGCCGCAGCCTGGTCACCGCCTCGGCGGTGATCGTCGCCGCCAGCAGGGCCACCCCGGCCCCCGCCGGGGACGCGCCCGGCGTCGCGCCGCCGTCACCCGCACCGCTGCCCATGGCCGGACCGTACACGGCCGACACCCGCCACGGGCCGGCCCGACCGCCGTACCACCCGTGGGCGGGTCACCGCCCCGACGGCGTCGCGCCCGCGGCGGGCAGCCGGGACATCAGCGCGATCTGCGCGGTACGCGAGCGGTCGATGCGGTCGGCGAGATCGCGTACCTCGGGGCTGACCGCCACCGGCAGGTGGCCGTGGGCCAGCGCGGCGGCCGTGCGCTGGTGGGCCGTGAGCACCTCGATCAGTACGGCGTCGAAGCGCCCCGGCGCGGCGGACCGCAGCCGGGTCAGGTCGGGGTCGGCATGCGCCCGGTGGCCCTCGTCGGCGGCGTCGCCGTGGGCGCCGACCCGGCCGTGATCGCCGGGCTGGGCGGGATGCCCGGAGTGCCCGCCGGCCTGGGCGGGGTGGGCGGAGTGGGCGGAGGGCCCGCCGGGCTGGGCGGAGGGCCCGCCGGGCTGGGCGGAGGGCCCGCCGGGCGGCGGCGCGGACAGCCACCGGCGGATCGTGGCGAGCTCGTCGGTCTCGGTCGCCTCGACCGCGGCCACCAGATTGCGCAGTTCCCCGTCGGTCACCCGCCCCGCCGCCGCCCGGGTGATCGCCAGGGTCCGCTCGTGGTGGGCCGCCATCGCCGCCAGGAACGGCACGTCGGCCGCGCCGGGGCGGACCGCCGAAGCGGACGCCGACGCGGCCGGCGGGGCGGTGGGGCCGGTGTGCCCGCCGCAGCCGGCGAGCGCGAGGAGCAGGGCGAGCGGCAGGGCCGCCCCGTACCGTCTCATGCTGTTGCCTTCCGTCGGGGCGGGCGCGGCCCGGCGGGGACCGCGCCCGCCGGGGTTGCTACAGCCGGGCCCAGAGGGCGGGCACGTTCGGCGGCTCCCAGCCGGGCAGCGCGGTGTGCGCCTGCAGGCACCGGTGCTGCCGACCGAGGTGGCCGGCCAGCCCCGGCCGTCGTCGTCCAGGACGGCGAACTGGGCGATCCCGGCGCTGCAACTGTGCAGCCCCTTCGGGCCTTCGACGCTCTGCGGCTCGTACTGATCTGACCGCAGTCGGGCACCCTGCCCTGGGCGCAGAGCGCCTGCCGGCTCGGCGGCCCGGACACGTAGCCGTGTGCCTGGGCGGGCACGGCGGCGGCCAGTGAGGCGACGACCGCACCCGTCGACGCCAGCGGGAGGACGATTCTTCGACGCACGGGGTCCTCCTACTTCTCGGGCGGGCGCCGGCGCGCCACCGAACGGGCGCGCGCCCACCGAGGCTGATGCGACGAACATAAAGTAAGCATTATTAACAGTAAATACCCAACCCGCCCCCACCCCACCCCACCGCGACCCCGTCGATCAAGAAGTTTGCGTCACCCACCAACCCGAACCGCGACAGAAATCTCTTGATCACGCATTCCCGGTCGATGCCCGAGCTCCACCGCCCCCCGCCACGACGATCATGGATCTGACGGCAGAATTGATCTCTCCGCCCGCCGCCAACTCCATGATCGCCGGAGCGGGCGGGGGCAAGGCGGGGTGAGGTTCCCATTCCGTTTCGCCCCGACCAGCGCAAACCCCCCAATCCGCGCCCAATGCGCGATTGTCGCCCACCACCTACCACGGCGGGCGACCTGAAAGGAAAATCCGCATCTCCGATCGGAAAAACGGGCTTATTCGCGACGCGCAAATTCCGATCTTCCTCGGTCCACCCGCTCGCGATGACGAAGCGTGATCCACGCCCCTCCACCCCGGGCCGGTCGGCCACACGTCGCGGCAGTTCAGCCCCACCGCCACCCGATCGACGACGAGAGCCCGACCGCCACCCACGGTCAGCGGACGCCATTTCAGCCGACCCGACACGCCGGCTCGCCAAATAAACGACTTGACGCGTCGCGTTCCTCAACGCAATCATTGCTGTCACTGGATATCGATTTTCACGATTCCGGATTGATGATCCTTCACAACGTTCGGCGGGGCCATTCATCACGCGCCCGGAACGCGGTCCGAACGCGGTCCGAACGCGCCGGAACGCGCCCGCCACCCCGCCCACGGCAACACCCGGAAGTGTCATCGGAACACCCGCCAGCAGACGAGCGAGGAGTCCCCCGGTGAACGGGAACGACGAAGCTCCCGCGCCACCCCGGCCACTGCCGACGGCGCGGCACGACCGACCGGAGGACCGGCTCGCCCTGCACGGCGGGACACCCGTGCGCCGCGCCCCCTGGCCCACCTACGACAAGGGCGCCGTCTTCATCCACCCGGAGGACGAGGAGGCCGCCTGCCGGGCCGTCCGCAGCCACCTCTACTTCCGGTACGACCACCGCCCCCACCAGGAGACCGAATGCGGCCGGTTCGAGGCCGAACTGTGCCGCTACTTCGGCACGCGACACGCCCTCGCCGTGTCCAGCGGCACGGCGGCCCTGGCGCTGGCGCTCATGGCGGCCCGGGTGCCGCCGGGCTCGCTGGTCGCCTGCCCCGGCTTCACCTTCGTCGCCACGCCGAGCGCGATCGTCATGGCCGGGTGCCGCCCCTTCCTCGTCGAGGTGGACCGGAACCTGCGGCTCGACGCCGACGACCTGCGCCGCCGCTGGGACCCACGGATCAGGGCCATCGTGGTGGTGCACATGCGGGGGTTCGCGGCCGACGCCGAGGCCCTCGCCCGGCTCGCCGCCGAGATGGGGGTGCCGCTGGTCGAGGACGCGGTGCCGGCCCTCGGCGCCGAACTGCACGGCCGCAAGCTGGGCACGTTCGGGGTGGCCGGCGCGTTCAGCACCCAGTCCGACAAGGCGCTCAACTGCGGGGAGGGCGGCTTCCTGGTCACCGACGACAGCGCGCTGTTCGCCCGGGCGGTGGCGCTGTCCGGCGCGTACGAGGGACGGCTGCGGCGGCACTTCCCCGACGGCGAGCCGCCGCTGACCGGGCTGGAACTGCCCCTGCTCAGCCTGCGGATGGACGAGATCCGGGCCGCCCTGCTGCGCGCCGAGATGACCCGGCTGCCCGGGCGCCTGCGACTGTTCCACCGCAACTACGAGCACGTCAGCGCGGCGCTGGCGGACCTGCCGGGCATCGCGATCCGTCAGCCGGTCGCCCCCGGGGCGTACCTCGGGGAGGCGTTCGTGTTCCGGGTGCCCGGCGGCGACGCCGGCTGGTTCGCCCGCGCCCTGTGCCGGGAGGGCATCGACGCCCGCAACATCGGCAGCGACGACGACGTCAACGTCCGCGCGTTCTGGAACTGGCGGTTCGCGTACGACACCGACGACGTCGAGGCGATCCGCGCCCTGCTCCCGCACACCACCCGGTACCTGCGGGAGGCGGTGGACGTGCCGCTGTCGTCCAACCTGACCCTCGACGACTGCGCCGACCTCGTCCGGGCGGTACGCAAGGTCGCGGCAGAGCACGCCGGGCGGACGCCGGCCGGCCCGGGACCGGTGGGCCGATGACGGCCACCGACACCCGCACCGTCCCGCGGCTGACCCTGGTCGGGATCTTCGGTGGGCTGTTCGCCGGGTACCTCGGCCTCACGGCGGTGATCCCGGTGCTGCCCGGGTTCCTGCGGGACCGGCACGCCGCCGGCGACCTGGTGGTCGGGCTGGTCGTCACGGTGACCGCGCTGACCGCGCTGCTGGTGCGGCCGTTCGCCGGGGCGCTGGCCGACCGGTACGGACACCGCGCGGTGATGCTCACCGGGGCGCTCGTCGTGGCCGCCGGCGGTCTGCTGTACTTCCTGCCGCTCGCCGTGCCGGTGCTGGTGGCGGTCCGGCTGCTGCTCGGCGCGGGGGAGGCCGCCCTGTTCACCGCGGGCGCGGTGTGGACGGTGTCGCTGGCCCCGCACCACCGCCGCGGCCAGCTCATCGGCCTGTACGGCGTGAGCATGTGGGGCGGCATCTCGGCGGGCACGTTCCTCGGCGCGACCCTGCAACAGGTCTCGTACGGCGCGGTCTGGGCGCTCAGCGCCGCCGCTCCCCTGCTGGCCGCCGCGCTGGTCGCCCTGGTCCCCGTACCGTCCCGGGCCGGCGCGCCGGGCGGGGGCGGCGGGGCCGGCCTGCTGCTGCGGCCGGCGCTGCTGCCCGGCGTCGCGCTCGCCCTCGGCGCCGCCGGCTACGCCGGCCTGGCCGCGTTCGTCGTGCTGCACCTGGACGCGCGCGGGATCGGCTCCGGCGTGGTGGTGCTCAGCTGCTTCAGCGCCGTGTACGCCGGCACCCGGCTGGTGATCGGGCACCTGCCGGACCGGCTCGGCCCCCGGCGGGTGGCCGCCTGGTCGGCGGCCGGCGAGGCGGTCGGCCTGGCGATCGTCGCGGTCGCGCCGAACCTGCCCGTCGCCGTGACGGGCGGGCTGGTGATGGGAATCGGCTTCTCCCTGCTGCACCCGTCCCTGGCGCTGATGGTGATGGACCGCGCCGAGCCGACCCGGCAGGGGGCGGCGATCGGCGCGTACACCTCGTTCTGGGACCTGGGGCTGGCCGTGTGGGGGCCGGTGGCCGGCCTGGTCGCGGCGGCCTTCGACTACGCGGCCGTCTTCGCCGTCGGCGCGGCCTGCGCCGTGGCGGCGGCGGTCATGGCGGTGTGGATCGGCCGCCCCGAGCGGAGCGAGGTGGTCGCATGAGTGACCTGACCGTCCTGTGCGTCACCGGCTGGTGCCGCAACGGCAGCACGATCATCGGCAACGTCCTCAACGAGGTGCCCGGCTTCTTCCACGTCGGGGAGCTGCACTTCCTGTGGAAGAACTCCACCGGCCGGGGCGTCAACGACCTGTGCGGCTGCGGCGTCCCGCTGACCCGCTGCGAGCTGTGGTCGACGGTGCTGCCGGTGGGCCGACCGGCGGGCGTGTCGGCGGACGCGCACGCCGAGGCGGTGATCCGCCGGCAGCGCTCCCGGGTGCGCACCCGGCACACCTGGCGGGTGCTGCGCCGGGGCCTGCACGACGACGAGATCCGCGCCCACGCGGAACTGATGACCCGGGTCTACCATGCCGTCGCCGAGCGCACCGGCGCCCGGACCATCGTGGACACCACGAAGATCCCCGGGGAGGCGGCGCTGCTGCCGTACCTGGACGGGATCACGCCGTACTACGTGCACCTGGTGCGCGACCCCCGGGCGGTGGCGCACTCGTGGCGGGAGCCCAAGCAGTATGTCTACGCCATGTCCGCCGCGCGCAGCACCGCGTACTGGCACGGGTTCAACCTGGCCTCGGCGGCGATCACCCGGCGGCACCCGCGGCGGTCCGTGCTGCTGCGCTACGAGCGGTTCATCGCCGACCCGGCCGGCACCGTGGACGCGCTGCTGCGGCTGTGCGGCGCCGACCCGGCCGGCAATCCCGTCGACGGCCGGCGGGTCGAGCTGCACACCAACCACACGGTGACCGGCAACCCGGACCGGTTCCGCACCGGGCCGACCGTCCTCCGGGACCGCGACGACGCCTGGCGGAGCACGCTGTCCCGCGCCGACCGGCTGGCCGCGACGGCGCTGGCCCGGCCGCTGTTCGGCCGGTACGGCTACCGGGGCGACGGACCGGCCGGCGACGGACCGGGCGGCGACGGACCGGCCGGCGCCGGATCGGGCGAAAAGCGGGGCGATGGATCGGACCGGACGGGCCAGCCCGGGGGCGCCGACAGGGTGCCGCCGGCCAGCGGATCAGGGAGGTAGCGGGCGTGGAGCTGGGACTCAAGGGCCGGGTGGTCCTCGTCGCGGGCGGGTCCAGCGGGATCGGGCTGGCCTGCGCGCGGGAGTTCGCCGCCGAGGGCGCGCACGTGGCGGTCTGCGGGCGGGACCCGGACCGGCTGGCCGCCGCCGAGCGGGAACTGACCGCGGTCGCCACCGGCCGGGTCAGCGTCGCCGGCGTGGACGTCACCGACGGCGACGCGGCCCGCCGCTGGGTGGACCGGGTGGCCGCCGACCTGGGCGGGGCGCACGTCCTGCTGGTCAGCGGCGGCAGCCCGCCGGTGGGCACGGCCGCCCAGTTCGAGGCGGACGACTACCGGGCGGCGGTGGACAGGGTGCTGCTGCCGGCGATCGGCCTGGCCCTGGCGGTGCTGCCGCACCTGCGGGCCGCCGGATGGGGGCGGCTGCTCTTCGTGGCCTCCGAGACGGCGAGCGTGCCGATCGCCCCGCTGACGCTGTCCGGGGTGACCCGGGCGGCCCTGGTCCGCTTCGCCCAGGGCCTGGCCGTCGACGTGGCCCGCGACGGGATCACCGTCAACGTGCTCGCCCCGGGCGGGGTGCGGACGCCGCCGATGGAGCGGGCCGCGGCCCGGCTGGCCGGCGACGGCGACGTGGAGGCGCGGTTGGCGGCGATGGGCCACCACAACGCGCTGGGCCGGCTGGCCCGCCCCGAGGAGGTCGCCGCGGTGGCCGCGTTCCTGGCCAGCGAGCGGGCCTCGTTCGTCACCGCCGGCGTGCACCTGATCGACGGCGGCGCCAGCGCCACCGGTCCCGAGCTGCCGCACCTGACCGGCGTCCGCAAGGACACGTACGCCTGACCCGACCCCGCCACGCCGCCGGCCTCGGCCCGACCCCGCCACGCCGCCGGCCTCGGCCCGACCCCGCCACGCCGCCGGCCTCGGCCCGACCCCGCCACGCCGCCGGCCTCGGCCCGACCCCGCCACGCGGCCGGCATCAGCGCGAAGGAGTGCGCCATGTCCAGCACCAGCCAGACGTTCACGGAGCGGGACGTCTCCGAGTTCTTCGACGAGACCACCCAGACGTACCTGAGCTTCTGGGACAGCGAGGGCGTCCTGCACACCGGCTACTTCGCCGACGACGCCGACACCGACTACCACGCCGCCGCCGACCGCACCTCCGACATCCTGGCCGCCGAGGCGGGCGTCGACGCCACCTCGACGGTGCTCGACGTCGGCTGCGGCTGCGGCAACTTCCTGTTCCGGCTCGCGCAGCGGCACGGGTGCCGGGGCGAGGGGCTGGACCTGAGCGTCGAGCGGGTCAGGTTCGCCCAGGCCAGGCTGGCCGAGCGGGCCACCCCGGGGATCGGGTTCCGGCACGGCTCGGCCACCGCCCTGCCGTACGACGACGGCAGCTTCAGCCACGTCGTCAGCCAGGACGCGCTGTTCCTGGTGCCCGACAAGCCGCGCAGCCACGCCGAGATGCACCGGGTGCTCGCCCCGGGCGGGATCCTCGCGGTCACCGACTTCCTCCAGCCCACCACGGAGATCAGCCCGGCGGCCCGCCGGCACGTCTATGACCGGGTGCGCTGGAGCAGCGGCTACTCCCTCGACGGGTACCGGGCCGCGCTGGCCGGGGCGGGCTTCGAGGTGTTGTCCGCCCGCAGCCTCGACCCGCACATCCGGCAGACGTACCGGGTGCTCGGCGAGACCGCCCGACGGCGGGCCGCGAGCACCGACGACCCGGCCGCCCGGCAGTGGATCGCCGGGTTCGCCGAGTCCTGCGGACAGATCCAGGCCGCCATCGACCGGGGCGAGTTCGGCTGGGGCATGTTCGTCGCCCGCAGGCCGGCCTGAGCCACCCACGAGTCCGCCCCAGTCGCCCGCGAGCCGGCCCGAGTCGCCCGCGAGCCCGCCCGACAGGAGGATCACCGTGCAGCGCACCGACACCATCAAGCGGACGATCGCCGAGGTCGTCGCCGACCGGAAGAAGCAGATGTCGCCGGGCGGGATCTTCGTCGACGCCTTCGCCGAGCACGGCTTCGACACCCGCGTCGAGTACGACGTCACCATCACCGACTCGCTGACCAGTTCCCGGCGCAAGCCCCGCTACCCGTCCCGCAACATGCTCAAGGTGGTGGACCTGTCCCGCGAGCCGCAGGACCACTACTGGCACGAGAGTCCGCCCCGCTCCGGCGACCCGGCCGTGGACGGCGCGGACCTGCGCCGGGAGGCCGCCAACCACTTCCACCGCTCCCCCGTCCCGCCGCTGCTCACCACCAAGGCGTGGGTGCAGGTGCCCGACGGGCTGTGGGAGGACCCGAGGAGCTTCGCGGAGTTCATCAACTACCGCCTGGTGGTCCGGCTCGCCACCGCCGAGAACGTCACCATCCTGCGCGGCGAGGGCGGCCTGCTGAACATGCCCGACATCGCGCGGCTCACCGACCCCGGACCGTTCGGCTCCACCATCCTGGCCGCCTGCAACGAGGTGGAGCAGATGGGCAGCACCGCCGACGGGCTGATCATCAACCCGGCGGACTACTACCGGCTGCTCGGCTCCGGCCACCTGATCCGGGACGTGGAGGACAACGGCGTGTTCGTCGTCCGGACCCGGCTGGTCGACCCGGGCACCGCGATCGTCGGCGACTTCGGCCACGGCGCGCTGCTGTTCGACGCCGGCCGGTCGGTGATCGGGTTCGCCGAGCCGCCACCCGGCACGTTCGCCGAGCCGGGCCGCGCGCTGACCGCCGAGATCTACGAGCGCGTCGTGGTCAACCTGCCCACCTGCTTCTTCGTGGTCACCCTCTAGGGCGGCCGGCATGTCGACGCGGGACGACCCCGACGTGCTGGTCGTCGGCGCGGGCGTCGTCGGGCTGTTCTGCGCCTGGTTCCTGGCCCGCGACGGGCACCGGGTCACCGTCGTGGACCGGGGGGAGATCGGCGACCCGGCGGCCTGCTCGTCGGGGAACACCGGCTTCGTCGGCACCCAGGGCTCCGCCCCGCTCGCCGAGCCGGGAGTGCCGGCGAAGGGGCTGCGCTGGCTGCTGGACCCCGAGAGCCCCTTCCACGTCCGGCCCCGCTGGGACCCGGCCCTGCTCGCCTGGCTGTGGCACTTCCGCCGGGCCTGCACGGAGGAGAGGGCCCGGGCGGGCTTCGAGATCCTGCTGGCGCTCAAGCAGCGCAGCCTCGCCATCCTGCGCGAGGTCTGCGCGGCGGGCCCGCTCGCCGACACCCTCACCGCCCGGGGCATGCTGCTGGCCTGCAAGACCCCGGAGGGCTTCGCGCAGGCCCGCCGCTCGGTGCCGGCGGCGGTGGCCCGGGGCGTACCGCTGCGGGTGCTCGAACCAGGCGAGCTGGCCCGCCTCGAGCCGGGCGTCGAGTTCGACGTCGCCGGGGCGCTGCTCAACGCCGAGGGCGCGGCGCTGCGCATCCCGGCGTTCCTGGTGGAGTTCGCCCGCGCGCTGCGGGACATGGGCGTGGACATCCGCCCGCACACCGAGGTGCACGACTTCGCCACGGCCGGCGGCCAGGTCCGGGCCGTCCGTACGAGCCGGGGGGACCTGCGCCCCGCCGAGGTGGTGATCGCCGCCGGCGTCTGGTCCCGCGCCTGCGCCCGCCGGCTCGGCATCGAACTGGTGCTCCAGCCGGCCAAGGGCTACACGGTCACCGTCGAGGCCCCACCCGCCGCGCCCCGGCTGCCGGTCCTGCTCAGCGAGGGCAAGGTGGCCGTCATGCCGCTCGGCGACCGGCTGCGCCTCGGCGGCACCCTGGAACTGACCGGGATGGACGCCTCGGTGTCGCCGCGCCGGGTCGACGGCATCGTCCGCACCGTGCGGTCGTACCTGCCGGGGCTGGACACCGACCGGCAGGTGCAGGTGTGGAGCGGGCTGCGCCCCTGTACCCCCGACAGCCTGCCGCTGCTCGGCCGCGCCGGGGCGTACCGGAACGTCTGCGTCGCCGCGGGGCACGGCCACATCGGGATGGGACTGGCCCCGGCCGGCGGCCGGCTGATCGCCCAGCTCGTCGGCGGCCGGCCCCCGGAGCTGGACCTGGCCCCCTTCGCCGTCGACCGCTGGCGGCGCCGCTTCCCGCGCCGCCCGACCCGAGGGGGTACGCCGTGACCGACGCCCCGATCGGGGTGCTCTGCCTCGACACCTCGTTCGAGAAGATCCCCGGGCACATCCGCAACCCGGGCACGTTCGACTTCCCCGTCGTCTACCGGGTGGTCCGGGGCGCGTCGCCGCGGCGGCTGGTCCGCGAGGCCGACCCGACCCTGCTGGAGCCGTTCGTGCAGGCGGCGCGGGAGCTGGCGGCGGACGGGGTCGCCGGGATCACGGGCGCCTGCGGGTTCCTCGCCCTGTTCCAGGCCGAGCTGGCCGCCGCCGTGTCGGTGCCGCTGTGGTCGTCCAGCCTGCTCCAACTGCCCCTGGTGCACCGGATGGTCGGCCCGGAAAGGCCCGTCGGCCTGCTGGTCGCCGACGAGGCGGCGCTCACCCCGCGCCACCTCACGGCCGTCGGGGCCGCCTCCGTGCCGGTGCGCGTCACCGGGATGGCCGACCAGCCGGAGTTCCGCGAGGTGATGCTGGAGGGCCGCCGCGACGCCCTCGACGCGGACCGCCTCGAACGGGAGGTGCTGGGCCGGGTGGACCGGCTGGCCGAGACCCACCCGGACCTCGGCGCACTGGTGATCGAGTGCACCGACCTGGTGCCGTTCGCCCACGCGATCCAGGCCCGGCTCGGCCTCCCGGTGTTCGACATCGTCACCCTCACGAACATGCTCCACGCGACGCTGACCCGACGCCCGTACGCGCGCAGGCCCTGACGGCACCCCCACCTCCGTAATCTTGCAGTTTTGGCCCCAACGAAGCGGACAAAAGCCGTGAGCGAGGAGCGCAAGTGCAAGATCGCGGAACCGGTGTGCTTGCGGCGGGCGGCGATGCTCATGAAAGCGGCAGCCAACCGATGAGAGGGACGCCTGATGATCGGCGATGAGGAGTACGTCCGGCAGCTACGGGAGACCTCTCCGCCTACCACCGGGCGGTAGCGAGCTTCCGCGGGCTCATCCTCGGACTCCTCCTCGCTCTGGGCATCATCCCGCTCGGGCTCTTCGGCGTGTCGCCTGACGTCGTACGTGCCTTGGCCGCGGCCATGTTCGTGGTGGTGGTGCCGTCGATTTTGATCGGCTGGACGGCCGTCATCCCGCTGACCCTCAAGGGCCGGGCGCTGATGCCCGGCAACGACCTGGACACGACGGCCAGGCGCTCCGCGCTCGGTATCCGGGCGATCCTGCGTGACCTGCCCCCGGGCCGGAGAAGCTGAGGGCGCCGAGCCGCGGACCGTCGAATCACACGTGACCTGGGTCGCTCCCGCAGTGGCCGGAGAGGGCGTAGCGCAGCAGCACGACGTCGCCGATCTGGCGGGCCTCCGCGAGGATCGCCCGCCGGCCCGGGTGCCACGGGAACCGGCCGTCGCCGGGGAACCGGGGCGCGCGGCGGTCGCCGACGAAGAACGGGGCGACCACCAGGTGCAGCTCGTCGACGAGCCCCGCGCCGAGGAACTGCGTGTGCACGCCCGCGCCGCCCTCGACCATCAGCCGCCGCACCCCCCGGGCGGCCAGGTCGGCCAGCACCCCGGCACAGCCGAGCGGCTCACCGGCGTCGGGGCCGTCGGCTGACCCCACGCCGCCCGCCGCCTCGGCGCAGCCGGGCGGCACCTCCACGACCGTGGCCAGCCCGGCCAGGCGGTGCCGGGCCTTCCCCAGCGCCGCCGGCGCGCAGTAGACGATCCGCTCGGTGTCGCCGACGGTGAAGAACCGGGCCGCCGGGTCGAGATCGCCGGTGGCGGTGACGGTGACCTTCGTCGGCGACGGGGGCAGGCCGCGGGCGACCCGCCGCTGCTGACGCTCCGGCGAGCGCACCACCAGCCGCGGATCGTCGAGGCGGACCGTGCCGGCGCCGACGAGGATGGCGTCGCACCCCGCCCGTACGGCGTCGACGCGGTCCAGGTCCGCCTCGTTGGACAGCAGCAGCCGCTGGTCGGTGGCGTCGTCGATGTAGCCGTCGATCGACATGGCGCAGGACAGCAGCACGTACGGCCGGTCCGGCGGCGCGCCCGCGCCGTCCGCGACGGTGGAACCCGGGCGCGCGGGGTCCGGTGCCGTGGCGGTCACGGGACGACGGAGAGGTCGATGGTGTGGGCCGCCCGGCTGGCCTTGGCGGCCAGGTATCCGGCGTTCGCCGGGGACAGGTGCAGCGCCGTGGGCACCCGCTCGACCACCTCGATCCCGAGCCGGCGCAGCTGCTCGGCCTTGTCCGGGTTGTTGCTGAGCAGGGCCACCCGGCCGGCCCCGAGGGCCACCAGCATCTGGGCGGCGACCGTGTAGTCCCGCTCGTCGGCGCCGCGGCCGAGGGCCAGGTTCGCCTCGTAGGTGTCCAGCCCCGAGTCCTGCAGGGCGTACGCGTCGAGCTTGGCGTACAGGCCGATGCCCCGGCCCTCCTGCCGCAGGTAGAGCACCAGGCCGCCCGGGTCGGCGATCCGCTCGACCGCCTCGCGCAGCTGCGGACCGCAGTCGCAGCGCTGGCTGCCGAACACGTCCCCGGTCAGGCACTCGCTGTGCGGGCGGACCAGCGCGGGCGGCCCGCCGGCGGCGGCCCGGTCCAGCGCGGCCTGCCAGTCCCCGACCCCGAACGCGAGGTGTTCGCGGCCGTCGGCCAGACCGTGGAACGAGAACACCCGGGCGGTCGCGGCGTAGCCGTCGGAGAAGCGCAGCGGAACCGTCACCTGCGTCCGGACGGTGGCGCTCGGCAGTGCTCGGGACATGACTCTCCTTCGTCAGGCGGTCAGCCGCTCGGGGCGCGCCGGCCGGGTGACGGGCCCCGGGCGGCGGCGGGCCAGCAGCACCACCGCCCCGGGCAGGCTCGACACCAGGACCAGGACCCCGTACACCGTGGCGGTGGCGACGCCCTGCGCGGCGGTGAGGCCCGCGGCCCCGAACGCCCAGGCCGCCACCCCCTCGCGCGGCCCGAACCCGGCCACGTTCAACGGTATGCCCATCGCGAGCAGCGCGAGCAGGGTCAGCGGCAGCAGTCGGGACAGCGGCGCGGTCGCCCCCGCCGTACGCGCGGCGACCAGGAAGGTGGCCAGGTGGCCGGCGACCACCGCGGCGGAGGTCAGCAGCACCCCGCACCAGGTGCGGCGGGCCAGCAGGCCGGCACGGACGTCGGCCACCGCCGCCCGCAGCGCCCGCGCCCCGGCCGACGCGCCGAACCTCGGGGCCGCCCGGGCCAGCAGCACCGCGCCGACCGCCCCGGCGGCGAGCAGCGCCACGGCCGCCGGCAGGTACGGCCGCACCGGCGACGGGAACGCGGCCAGCACCACCACCGCGATCACCGCCTGGACCGCCTGGCCGGCGGCGCGCTCCCACACCACCGCCCGCACACCCCGGCCGAGGTCGCCGGCGTCGCGCCCGTGGCGGACCGCGCGGTCCACGTCGCCGAGCACCCCGCCGGGCAGCGTCGCGTTCAGGAACACGGCCCGGTAGTAGCGCGCCACGGCCGCGCCGAGCGGCAGCCGTACGCCGAGCCCGCCGGCGACGAGGCGCCACCGCCACGCCGCGCAGACGGTGGTGAGCAGGCCGGCGCCGAGCGCCACCGCGAGCGCCGGGCCGTCGATCAGGCGCAGCCCGGCGACGAACGGGCCGCCGCCCACCTGGCGCAGCAGCAGGGCCAGCACGGCCACCCCGGCGAGGGCCCGTGCCCACCGCCAGAACGGCCGGGGCAGCCTCGGCACGACGCTCATCGGCAGCCGGCGAGCAGGTCGCGGTGGTCGACGAGGACGCCGAGCCGGCCGGCCCGCGCCTGGGCCAGCCGCCGGCGGCCGTACGCCTCCGCGGGGCCGGCCAGCTCGGGCCGCTGCTCGCGGGCGGCGCCGAGCCAGCCGGTGAACCAGTCGGCCGCCAGGTCCGCCTGTCGGGGGCCGAGGCGCCAGGGGCTGGGCCGGACGATCGCCGACACGCCGTGCCGGGCGAACGCGGCGACGCAGGCGTCGAGGGCGTCGGGGCCGAGCAGTGTACGCCCGGCGACGCCGCGCCGCTGGTGGTCGTTGAACGCCGTGGCGACCTCGTCGTCGAGCGGGTCGGGCGGGGTCAGCTCGACCCGGCCGACCACCGAGAGGGTGAGCAGGGTGGGGCGTTCGGCGCAGGCGCCGACGATCCGCTCGACCTCGTCGGCCGTGAGCATGTCCAGCAGCGCGGACGCGGTGACCAGCGAGGCGTCGGCGAGGTCGGCGGCGGTCAGTCGGGTGATGTCGGCCCGCCGGGTCTCCACGGTGACCGGGACGCCGTCGGCGGCGGCCGGCGGGGCGGCGCGGGCGCGGGCGAGCAGGGCGGGGTCGCGGTCGTGCAGGACCCAGTGCTGCGGGCCGGGCAGCCGGGGGGCGAGCCAGCGGCCCATCGACCCGGTGCCCGCGCCGAGGTCGTGGATCACCGTCGGCCCGCCGGCCGGGAGGTGTCGACGCAGCGGTTCGAGCAGGTCGGCGGCGCGCGCCGCCGCATCGGCGGCCTCCCGCAGCCGCAGCCAGCGGGCGAAGGCGCCCGGGTCGTGACTGACCCCGGTCGGGTCGTAGCCGTCGCTCATGTCGCCGCCTCGCTGCGCTGGGCGCCGTCATGAGCCGTGGCACCGAGTTCGCTGGCCCGCCCGCTCATGTCGCCGCCTCCGCCAACGCCGCGGCGAGGGCCGCCGCGGTGGCGTCCCAGCCGGCCAGGGTGTCCCGGCGGGCGCGGGCGGCGCGGCGCAGCCGCTCCCGCAGGCCGGCGTCGCCGAGCCAGCGGCGCAGGGCGGCGGCCAGCGCCGCCGGGTCCTCGGGCGGCACCAGCAGGCCGGGCCGCTCGCCGTCCGGGGCACGCCCCAGCGCCTCGGGCAGGCCGCCGACGTCGCTGGCCAGCACCGGTACGCCCCGGGCCAGCGCCTCGGTGACCACCATCCCGTACGTCTCGCCGCGCGAGGCCAGCACCAGCAGGTCGGCGGCGGCGTACGCGGCGGCCAGCCCGGGGCCGGTACGCGGGCCGACCAGCCGTACCCGCCCGGTCAGGCCGGTCCGCTCGGCCAGCCGGCGCAGCCCGTCGGCGAAGTCCGGGGCGCGGGTCGTCGCGCCGACGCAGACGCAGCGCCACGGCAGGTCGGCGACCGTGGCCAGGGCGGCCAGCAGCACGTCGTGGCCCTTGTGCGGGGCGACCGCCGCCACGCACAGCAGCTCGGTGCCGGCGGGCGTCCCGGTGGCCGGCGGCGCGGGGTCGACTCCCGGCGCGGCGACGCGCACCCGGTCGGCGGGCAGCCCGTACCGGTCGAGCAGCCGGCGGCGGGCCCAGCCGCTGGTCGCCACGACGGCGGTGGCGGCGGCGAGCGCGCGGGCCTCGGCGGGGTCCTCGCGGGGCAGGTGCACCAGCACGACGAGGCGCAGCCGGCCGGCGTGCGGCGCCAGCGCCTCCGGCGCCACCGAGGCGACCAGCCCGTCCAGCAGCACCACCGCGCCGTCGGGCAGGGCGGCGAGGCGGCCGGCGAGCGCGGCCCGCCCGGCCGGGGTGGGCGCGGGCCAGCCGCCGGGCACCGGGTGTTCGCGGACCCGCCAGCCGGCGGCGGCCAGTCCCCCGCAGACCCGCCGGTCGTAGTGGTTGCCGCCGCTGGGGGTGGCCGGGTCGTCGATGTCGTCGGGCAGCACCACGTGCACCTCCCGGACGCCCACGCCCGCCGCGGCCACCGCGGACGCTCGCAGCCGGTCGGTCACAGCGGGCGCTCGTAGCTGGCCCAGGCGACGTGCGACTCGTGCAGGGTGACGGTGATCCCGGTCAGCCCGCGCGCACCCTCGCCCAGGTCGCCCGCGCGCACCCGGTCGGCGAGCCGGTCGGCCACCGTCCGGGCCAGCACCTCGGTAGTGGTGTTCGTCCCGGCGAACGCCGGCTCGTCGTCGAGGTTGCGGTACGTCAGCTCGCCGAGGATCGCCTTCAGGGCGTCCGTGGCCCGGCCGATGTCGACGACGATCCCGTCGGCGTCCAGGTCGGGCCGGCGGAAGGTGGCGTCGACGACGAACGTGGCCCCGTGCAGGCGCTGCGCCGGCCCGAAGACCTCGCCGCGGAAGCTGTGGGCGATCATCATGTGGTCACGGACGGTCACGCTGAACACGTTGTCACTCCTCCTGGTAGGTGATGAGGTGGCACAGCGCGGGCAGGCGTCCCGCGCTCAGTGCGGCGAGCACGTCCGGCAGCTCCGCGAACGGCGAGCGGCCGGTGATCAGCGCGTCGAAGGCCGGGTCGGCGAGCAGTTCCAGGGCCAGCGCGAGCCGGTCGGCGTACGTGCGGCTGCCCCGGCGGGCCGGGGCGACCCGGCCGACCTGGCTGCTGCGCACCGTCAGCCGGCCGGAGTGGAACGCCCCGCCCAGCGACAGGGTGACGGGGCGGTCGCCGTACCAGCTCAGCTCCAGCACCGTGCCCTCCGGGGCGAGCAGGTCCAACGCGCGCTGCAACCCGGCGGAGCTGGCGCTGGCGTGCACCACCAGGTCGCGCCCGCCCGTGGCGTCCCCGGGCGGGGCGAAGTCGACGCCGAGCGCCGCGGCCACGGCGGCCCGGCCGGGGTCCGCGTCGACCAGCTCGACCCGCACCCCGGGGAAGCGGGCGAGCAGCGCGGCGACGCAGGCGCCGACCATGCCGGCGCCGACCACGCTCACCCGGTCGCCGACCAGCGGCGGGGCGTCCCACAGGGCGTTCACGGCGGTCTCCACGGTGCCGGCGAGCACCGCGCGGGCCGCCGGCACCCCGTCCGGTACGGGCACCACCGCGTCGGCGGGCACCACGTACGCGGTCTGGTGCGGGTGCAGGCAGAAGACGGTACGCCCGCGCAGCGCCACCGGGCCCTGCTCCACCACGCCCACACTGAGGTAGCCGTACTTGACGGGAGCGGGGAAGTCGCCCTCCTGGAACGGGGCGCGCATGGCGGCGTACTGGTCGACGGGGACCCGGCCGGCGAAGACCAGCGTCTCGGTGCCCCGGCTGACCCCGGAGTAGCGGGCGCGGACCAGCACCTCGTCGGGGCCGGGCGCGGGCAGCGTCGCCTCCCGGATCTCCCCCGCCCCGGGCTCGCGCAGCCAGAACGCGTACGCCCGCGAGGCGTCGGTCGTCCCCTCGTGGCGCACCTCGTCCTCCTCGTGATTTCCCGGCGGTCCGAACCGTCCGGGCCCGCCGTTCGTGGTGTGTGTCGACGGACCGTCGACGGTCGTCCCGTCGATCATCAATCACGGAGGCGTGGTGTTCAGGGTTCAACGGGGTCCGATCACCGGACTGGTCGTCCAGTTCGTCGTCCTGGCGGGCCTGCACGCGGCCGTCGGGCTCGGCCCGGCCGGCTGGTGCGCCGGGCTGGCGTACGGGATCGTCGTCTGCGCCCTGCTGGCGCGGGGCCTGCGCCGCGCCGGGGCGGCCGGCCTGGGGCCGGGCGACGTGGTGACGTTGGGCCGGGCGATCCTGGTGGGCGCGGTGACCGCGCTGGTCGTGGACGGGTTCGGCGGGGGTACGCCCATCCCGCTACTGGTCGGGCTGACGGCGGTGGCGCTGCTGCTGGACGCGGTCGACGGGCAGGTGGCCCGGCGCACCGGCACGGCCAGCGCGCTCGGGGCGCGCTTCGACATGGAGGTCGACGCGTACCTCATCCTGCTGCTGGGCGCCCACCTGGCGCCGGCGCTCGGGGGCTGGGTGCTCGCGATGGGCGCGATGCGGTACGCCTTCGTGGCCGCCGGGTGGGCGCTGCCGTGGCTGCGCGGGACGCTGCCGCCGCGCCGCTGGCGCAAGGTGGTCGCCGCGACGCAGGGCGTGGCCCTCGCGGCGGCCTCGGCCGGGGTGCTGTCCCCGGCCGCGGCGAGCGTGCTGCTGGCCGGCGCGCTGGTCCTGCTCGTCGAGTCGTTCGGCCGGGACGTCGGCTGGCTCTGGCGGCGCCCGGCGCGGCCACGCCCTGTGATCGGTGCCGGCCGTCGCGTAGGGCGCGCACATCCGGCGCGACCAGACCCGAGCACGGAGCCCACCCCCGTGCCGCCTGGGGTGTCGGCATGAAGGGCGACGCGACGCCGGGAACCCAGGGGCGCGGCGGGTGGCGGCGCCTGCGGGCGGGCGTGGCAAGCGGGCTGGCGGGGCTGCTCGTGCTGGCCGTCCTCGCCGCGCCGGTGCGGCCGCGCGAGCTGACCCCGTGGGCGTTCCTGCGCCTGCCGGTCGAGGCCCTGCTGGCCGCCGCCGTGCTGCTGGCCCTGCCGGCGCGCGCCCGGCGTCCGGTGGCCGCGCTGGCCGGGGCGGGGCTCGGCCTGCTGGGCGTCCTGAAGCTCGCCGACCTGGGCTTCTCCGGCGCGCTGGGCCGGCCGTTCGATCCGGTGTCCGACTGGGCGCTGCTCGACGACGCGACCGGCTTCCTCGCCGACTCGGTCGGCCGGGCCGGCGCGACCGCCGCCGCCGTCGCCGTCGTGCTGCTCGCCGTCGGGCTGCCGGCCGTGGGGGCGCTGGCGGTGCTGCGGCTGGCGGTGCTGCTCGCCCGGCACGAGACCGGCGCCACCCGGGCCGTGGCGGCGCTGACCGTCGGCTGGGTCGCCTGCGCCGCGTTCGGCGTGCGGGTCGCCCCCGGCGTACCGGTCGCCGACTCCGGCGCCGGCGCCCTCGTCCGCGACCACGCGGCGCGGGTGCGGGCGGGCCTGGCCGACCGGGACGTGTTCGCCGCGCAGGTCGCCGCCGACCCGTTCCGGGACACCCCGGGCGAGCGGCTGCTGACCGGCCTGCGCGGCAAGGACGTCGTCGTCGCGTTCGTGGAGAGCTACGGGCGGGACGCGGTCGAGGACCCGGAGTTCGCGCCCGGGGTCGGCGCGGTGCTCGACGCGGGGACCGCGCGACTGCGGGCGGCCGGCTTCGGCGCCCGCAGCGCGTACCTCACCTCGCCGACGGCGGGCGGCGGGAGCTGGCTGGCCCACGCCACGCTGCTGTCCGGGCTGTGGATCGACACCGAGCAGCGCCACCGGAGCCTGCTGGCCGGGGACCGGCTCACCCTGGGCGGCGCGTTCCACCGGGCGGGCTGGCGCACGGTCGGCGTGATGCCGGCCGCCATGCAGGACTGGCCCGAGGGCCGCTTCTACGGCTACGACCAGTTCTACGACAACCGGGCCCTCGGCTACCGGGGGCCGGCGTTCGGCTACGCCCCGATGCCCGACCAGTACGCGCTGTCGGTCTTCCAGCGTCGGGAGCGGGCCGGCACCGGCCGGCCCCCGGTGATGGCCGAGATCGCGCTGACCTCCAGCCACTCCCCGTGGACCCTCGTTCCCCGGCCGCTGGGCTGGGACGACCTCGGCGACGGCTCGGTCTTCGCGCACGCCGTGACGGTCACTCCCGACGGACGGGACGCGGTGCGCCGCTCGGCCGCGCAGGTGCGCGCCGGGTACCGCAGCAGCGTCGAGTACACCCTGGAGACGCTGATCTCGTACGTCGAGACGTACGGCGACGACGACCTGGTGCTGGTCTTCCTCGGCGACCACCAGCCCGCCCCGGCCGTCACCGGCGCGGACGCCGGCCGGGACGTGCCGGTCACCGTCGTGGCGCGCGACCCGGCCGTGCTGGACCGGATCGCCGGGTGGGGCTGGCGGGACGGCCTGCGTCCCGGCCCCGGGGCGCCGGTATGGCGGATGGACAGCTTCCGGGACCGGTTCCTGACCGCGTTCGGGTCGCGGGCGGGCCCGGCGGGATTGCCGCCGCCCGGGCGGTCGCCGGGTGCTGCCCCGCACCGCTGACCGGCGTCAGGCGGCCTCGCGTCCGCTCCCGTCGGGGCAGCGATCGCTCAGGCCGCCTCGCGCTCGGCCCCGGCGCCCCGCTGCGCGGGGACCGGCGTCGCGGGAAGGGCCAGGGGCGCGGAAGCCGGCTCGGCCGGCGACTGCACCGGCGCGCCGCGCCGGGACAGGCCGAGCGCACGCTCGGCGTTGGCCAGCGCCGCGCACGGCGAGGGCTGGCCGGCGCAGAGCAGGTTGCGGCAGCGGCCGTTCTCGTCGGGCTCGTGCGCGCTGGCGACGTCGTACCCCAGTCGCCACAGCAGCGGGTCGATCACGTCGTCCGGTGGAACTGTGCCGTCACTGGCCCGGTGGCGTGGTGTCTCGGACACGTGTGACCCCTCTCGTTCGTCGCTGGCCCCCACTCTTCACCGGCCGGCGGCGCCGCTAAACCTGCCGGTCACGGCGATTTTCCCGCACGGCCACACCCCCGGGCCAGGGGGGACGCCCGGAGGTGCCGCCGCTCACGTCGGCGGGCGCGGCGGCGTCGTGGCGGGACCGGCTCCGCCACGTCCTCGGCCGGCCCGGCTGGCAGCCCGCCCGCTGAACCGGCGCCCCGGTCGTGCGACGCGCGGCCGTAGCTAACTTTCCTTGACCAGCCATCGCCCTGTAGCTAAGTTTCGATGAACCGAGCTGCCTGGAGGGCCTGATGGAGCGCAGAACCTTCCTCGCCGGCGCCGGGGCGGTCACCGCCGGCGCCGTCGCCACCACCGTGACCGGCTCGCCCGCCGGCGCCGACCCGGGGATCCGCCGGGTCGAGACGGGCCTGGACGCGCTGGTGCGGTCCGGCTTCGCCGACCTGCGCGGGCAGCGGGTGGGGGTGATCTCCAACCCGACCGGCGTCGACTCGGCGTACCGGCACCTGGTGGATCTGATGCACGGCTCCGGTCAGGTCGACCTGGCGGCGGCGTTCGGCCCCGAACACGGCTTCCGGGGCTCGGCCCAGGCGGGCGGCAGCGAGGGCACCGGCACGGACGCGCGCACCGGCATCACCGTCTACGACGCGTACGGCGCGTCCCAGGCCAGGTGGGAGGCCATGTTCACCGAGTCCGGCACGGACACGGTGGTCTTCGACATCCAGGACGTGGGGGCGCGGTTCTACACCTACATCTGGACGATGTACACGTCCATGGTCGCCGCGGCACATCTCGGCAGGCGGTACGTCGTGCTCGACCGGCCGAACCCGGTCGGCGGCCGGGCGTACGGCCCGATGATGACCCCCGGCTACACCTCCGGCGTGGGGCTGAAGGAGATCGTCCAGCAGCACGGCATGACCGTGGGCGAGCTGGCCCGCTTCTTCAACGCCGAGTTCCTGCCCGCCGACGCGGGCGGGCCGGTCGACCTGCACGTGGTGCGCTGCCGGCACTGGAAGCGGGACATGCTCGCCGCCGACACCGACCTGCCCTGGGTGATGCCCAGCCCCAACATGCCCACCCCGGACACCGCGCTCGTCTACCCGGGCACCTGCCTGTTCGAGGGCGTCGCCTCGATCACCGAGGGGCGGGGCACGACCCGCCCGTTCGAGCTGGTCGGCGGCCTGGCGACCGACTTCGACCACCACTGGGGTGACCGGCTCGACGCCCGGGGCCTGCCGGGGGTGGAGTTCCGCGAGGCGTACTTCTCGCCGACCTCGGCCGGGCAGAAGCCGGCGCTGCTCAACAAGCTCTGCGCGGGCGTGGAGGTGAAGATCGTGGACCGCGACGCGTACGACCCGATCCGCACCGGGGTGGCGATGCTGGTGGAGGCGCGGAGGTACCCGGCGTTCGCCTGGCGGCAGGACGCGTGGGACCGCGAGCGCCCGTACTGGATCGACAAGCTCACCGGGTCGCCCCGGCTGCGCACGATGATCGACTCCGGCGCCGACGTGGCCGACGTGGTGGGCGCCTGGGCCGACGAGCTGGCGGCGTTCGACCGGCAGCGCCGGCCGTACCTGCTCTACTGACCGGGCCGGGCGCGGCGGCCGGGCCGACCCCGGCCGCCGTCCCCGGGGGACCGTCGCAAGGGGAGGGTCCCCGTCAGCGGATGCCCACGTAGAACCGCGTCTGGTCGCTGCGGTGCAGGGCGTAGTACGCCTCGAAGCGGGTGCCGTCGGGCAGCCAGGCCACCGACTCGATGCCGAGCAGCGGCGTGGAGGCGGTGACCTCCAGCAGCGCGGCGTCCTCGGGCTCGGGGAAGACCGCCTCGATCCAGCGGTCGGCCGCGGCGGCCTCCAGCCCGTACCGGCGGCGCAGCACGTCGTACAGGGACTGGTTCTCCAGCACGGCCCGCTCCAACCCGGGCACCAGGGCGGCCGGCAGGGCGGTGTCGACGAGCAGCCACGGCTGGCCGTCGACGCTGCGCAGCCGGCGCATCCGCACGACCGGCGCGCCCTGCGGCAGCCGCAGCAGGTCCGCCTCGCGCTTGTCCGCCTCGCCGAGACTCTGGCTGACCGTGTGGGTGGTGACCCGGCGGCCGGACTCGCGCAGGTCGGCGGCGGAGCCGGAGACGGAGCCGACGAAGCGCAACTCCGTCTTGCGCGGGGCGACGAAGGCCCCCCGCCCCTTGACTTTGTAGATCATCCGCTGCTGGACGAGCTCGCGCAGCGCCTCCCGGACGACCGTCCGTGACACGCCGTAGATGTCGCTCAGCTCCGCCTCCGAGGGCAGCGGCTGGTCCGGGCCGATCTCACCCGCTTCGATCTGCCCGCGCAGCGTCCGCATCAGCTGCATCCACAGCGGCTCGCCCCCGTCGCGGGTGAGCCGCCGGTACGTCATCGTCATGGATTCCCTTTCCCATCGACCGGCCACAGCATGCCACGGCTGTTTCGAGATGTCATGACAGGCTCGCCGCCCTCGGTTGAGGGAAGCCGCAGGTGGTCGCGACTCCGCAACATGCACGACTGTGATCTGAAACACGTTTGTGACTTCCATCTAGCGCGCCTGTCACTACAGGTCTGTAATGACTGGCACGCCGGCTGCGGTCCCCTGCCGGGCCGGCGCAACCCGACACCACCACTCCCGCTCCGGCGGGTCCGCCCGATGGAGGCCCCACCATGCGCACCACACCCCCGCCCCGGCGTCGACGGGCCGTGCTCGCCGCCGCCCTCGCCGTGGCCCTCGGCGCGACGGCGACCGGCTGCGGCTCCGGCGACTCCGGCGGCGCCGCCGCGGGCTCCGGCGGTGACAAGCCGTTCATCGCCCTGAGCAACGGCTTCATCGGCAACGGCTGGCGGCAGACGATGATCGCCAAGTTCGAGGCCGCCGCCACCCAGGCCCAGAAGGACGGCCTGATCAGCAAGTTCAAGGTCGTCAACGCGCCCGGCGAGAACTCCGCCACCGAGCAGGTCGCCCAGATCAAGAGCCTGCTGCTGCAGAAGCCCGACGCCCTGCTCATCGACCCGGCCTCGCCAACCGCCCTCAAGCCGGTGATCGAGCAGGCGTGCAACGCCGGCATCAAGGTCGTGGTGTTCGACTCCGCCATCGACGCCCCGTGCGCCCACGTCCTGCTCAACAGCTTCAAGGACTGGGCGACCGCCGCCGCCCAGCCGCTGATCGACGGCATCGGCGGCAAGGGCACCGTCATCGTCAGCCGCGGCGTGGTCGGCTCCCAGCCGGAGGCCGAGATGTACCAGACCACCCAGGACATCCTCGCCAAGTACCCCGACGTGAAGGTCGCCGCCACCGTCAACGGCCTGTGCGACGGCGCCAAGGCGCAGAAGGCCGTCCTCGGCGTGCTGTCCAGCGTGCCGCAGGTCGACGGCGTCATCGGCTGCGGCGACGGCTACGGCGTCGCCCAGGCGTTCACCACCGCCAACAAGCCGATCCCGGCGCTGACCTTCGAGACCAACGGCCGCGCGCTGAACTACTGGAAGGACAGCAAGCTCGACAACGGCTCGGTCGCGGTCATGTCCGACCCCGGCCAGTCGGTGGCGGCGCTGTGGGAGGCGCTCGACCTGCTCGCCGGCAAGGACGTCCCGAAGGAGCTGACCTTCCCCATCGTCCTGGTCGAGCAGAAGGACCTCGCCGCCTGGGCCGGCGCGCTCAAGCCCGACGAGTACGCCGCCTGGCCGTGGACGCAGGAGCTGTTCCGCCAGCAGGTGGAGGCCGTGAAGTCCGGCGGCGCCCCGGTGCGCCCGCCGATCCCGACGGCCGCCAACTGACCCAGGGCCGTCGAAGCGGCCCTGGTCGCCCTCACCAGAGGAGAAGCGGATCATGCACGTCGACAACCCCCCGCCGGGGTCCGTCGCCGCCCCGCCGCGCGGCGACCGGCCCCCCGCCGCGGCGCGACCGGTGGTCACCACCCGGCGGGTGACCAAGACGTACGGACGAACCCGCGCCCTCACCGGCGTGGACCTCGACGTCCGCACGGGCGAGGTGCTCGGCCTCGTCGGCCACAACGGCGCCGGCAAGAGCACGCTCATGCGCGTCCTCGCCGGCCTGGAACCCTGCGACGAGGGCACGGTCGTGGTGGGCGGCAGGGAGGTGACGCCGCGGGACGTCGGCCCGGGCGCCGCCGCCTTCCGCGCGGTGCGCATGGCGTACCAGGAGACCTCGCTGTGCCCCGACCTGACCGTCGCGGAGAACATCTGGCTCTCCTCCCGCCACTGCCTGCCCCGGCTGGGCTGGCGGCGGGCGGCCGGCGCGGCGGTCCGCCGCCGGCTGGACGAGATGTTCCCCGGGCACGGGGTGTCGCCCCGGGACCGGGTCGCGGACCTGTCCATCGCCCGGCGGCAGATGGTGGAGATCGCCCGGGCCAGCCTGGTCGACCGTCTCGACCTGCTGATCCTGGACGAGCCGACCGAGTCCCTCGGCCCGGACGCCGCCCGCACCCTGTACGACCACGTCCGGCGGCTCGCCGCCCGGGGCACCGCCGTCCTGCTCATCTCGCACCGCATCGGCGAGGTCCTGTCCGTGTCCGACCGGGTCGCGGTGATGCGCGACGGCGCGGTGGTGGCCGAGCGGCCCGCCGCCGGCCTCGGCGAGCGCGACGTGCTCGTGCTCATGGGCGCCGAGGTCGCCGAGTCCGCCGCCGTCACCGCCCCGGCCCGCGCGAGCGCCGACCGGCCGGTGCTGGCCGAGCTGCGCGGCGCGACCGGGCAGGGGCTGCGCGACGTGTCGATCCGGGTCGGCGCGGGCGAGGTGGTGGGCCTGGCCGGCCTCGCCGGTCAGGGTCAGCAGGAGGTGCTGGAGCGGCTCTGGCGCCCGGCCCGCCGGGACACCACGGTCCGGGGCACCCGGGCGTACGTGCCGGGCGACCGGCAGCGCTCCGGGGTGCTGCCCCTGTGGTCGGTGGCGGAGAACCTGACGATCACCGCGATGCGCGGCCTGGCCCGGGGCGGTTTCCGGCGGATGGCCGAGGAGGCCGCGACCGTCCGCGGCTGGGTCGACCGGCTGGCCGTGCGCGGCGGCGCCGACGCCGCGATGACCGAGCTCAGCGGCGGCAACCAGCAGAAGGTCATCGTCGCCCGGGCGTTCGCCTCGACGGCGGACCTCGTCCTGCTCGACGACCCGTTCCGGGGCGTCGACGTGCACACCAAGACCGACCTGTACGCGCTGATCCGCGAGGAGGCGGCCAGGGGCCGCAGCGTCGTGTGGTACTCGAGCGAGAACGCCGAGATGGCGCACTGCGACCGGGTCTACGTGCTGCGGGCCGGGCGGGTCGTCGCCGAGCTGAGCGGCGGCGAGATCTCGGAGGAGCGGATCATCGCCGTCTCCTTCGCCGAGTCCGAGTCCGGATCCGAGTCCGGGTCCACATCCACGCCCGGGTCCGGGCCGGCGTCCCCGGCCCCGTCCGGGGCCGCGTCCCCTGCCACGCCCGAGTCCACGGGAGCACCGCGATGACCAACCTCGTCGCGGCGGCCGTGCCGCCGCGTGCCCTGCTGCGCCGCACCGCGCCCGCCGTGGTCAGCGCCGTCGCCCTGGCCGCGATGGTCGCCGTCTGCGCGTCGCTGCAGCCCGGCGTGCTGACCGTCCCCGGGCTCACGCTGATCCTCTCGGCCACCGTCCCGCTGGTCGTGGCCGCCCAGGCCCAGATGGTGCTGATGTCCGTCGGGGACATCGACCTGGGCATCGGCAACTTCGTCGGCCTGGTGACCGTCGTCTCGGCCACCACGCTGGTCTCCTCCCCCGGCGTGGGCGCGCTGGTGCTGCTCGGCCTCGTCGCCGGGTACGCCGTCCTCGGCGCGCTGATCCACCTGCGCCGGGTGCCCTCGCTGATCGCCACGCTCGGCGCGTCCTTCGTGTGGCTGGGGCTTGGCCTGTTCCTGCTGCCCACCCCGGGCGGCAGCACCCCGGCCTGGCTCGCCACCTTCGGCTCCTGGCAGCCGGCCGGCTTCCCCGCGCCGGTGCTGCCGATCCTGGTCGTCTCGGCGCTGGTCTGGCTGCTGTCCTCGCGCAGCTCCGTCGGGGTCCGGGTCCGCGCGCTGGGCAGCAACCCCGTGGCGCTGCACCGGGCCGGCCTGCGTCCGCTGGCCGCGCGGGTGGTCGCGTACGCGGCGGCCGGCGTCCTCGGCGTGCTCTCCGGCCTCGTGCTCGCCTCGCAGACCGGCGGCGGGGACGTGTCGTCGGCCACCAGCTACACGCTGATCAGCGTCGCGGCCGTGATCCTCGGCGGCGGCTCGTTCGCCGGTGGCACCGCGGTGCCGTGGGGCGTGGCCATCGGCGGGGTCACCCTCGGCCTGGTCAGCGTCGTCCTCAGCCTGCTCGACGTGCCGTCGAACATGCAGTCGGCCGTGCAGGGCGTCATCGTGCTGGCCGTGCTCGCCGGCCGCGTCGTGGTCGGAAAGGTGCTCCGCTGATGATTCCCCGTACCCTCGCCCGCCCCTGGATCTGGGGCTTCCTGGCCGCAGTCCTGGTCTGGGTCACCATCCTGGCCATCTCCTCCCAGGGCGGCGGGCAGACCGTGTCGCTCGCCCTGTCCCTGGCGCCGTACCTGGTCGTCGTGGGCCTCGGCCAGATGCTGGTGATCACCGCCGGGCCCGGCAACATCGACGTGTCGGTGGCCTCGGTCGTCTCCCTCGCCGGGTTCGTCTCGGTGCAGGTCGCGGCGACGACCGGCTCGGTGGCCCTGGGCATCCTCGCCGGGATCGGCACCGGCCTGGCCATCGCGGTGATCAGCGTGGTGGCGATCCTCGGGCTGTCCGTGCCGCCGATCATCGCCACCCTGGCCTCCGGGCTCGTCGCCTCGTCGCTGACGCTGTCGCTGGCCGACGGGTTCACCGCCGTGCCCGACGAGGGCCTGCGCCGGCTGCTCAACCTGCGGCCGGCCGGCGTGCCCGTGCTCGCCGTCGCGGTCGCCGCGCTGACCGCGCTCGTCGTGGTCCTGCTCCGGCGCACCACGTACGGGCGGTCGCTGCTCGCGGTCGGCCAGAGCCGGCCGGCCGCGGAACGGGCCGGTGTCCCGGTCGCCCGGATCATCGCGGTCACGTACCTGGCCAGCGGCGCCCTCGCCGGGCTGGCCGGGGCGCTGCTCGCCGCCTACATCGCGCCGTCGCCCGACCTGGGCACCCGCTACCTGCTCGACTCGGTCGCCGTCGTCGTCATCGGCGGGACGCTCATCTCGGGCGGCCGGGCCGTGCCGGTCGGCATCTGGGGCAGCGCGCTGTTCTTCATCCTGCTCGACGGCCTGGTCAACCTGGTCGGCTGGAGCACCGCCGCGCAGAACCTGCTCAAGGGCGGTCTGGTGCTGTTCGTCCTCTTCCTCGCCGGTGGCGGCGCCCTGCGCGGCCCCGCCACCGGCTCCCGAACCCGTCGCCGGTCGCGCCCCGCGGCCGCGACCACCCCTGCAACGATCACAGGAGACACCACGCATGGCTGACACCGACGGTCTGCTCGACGCCCGCACGTTCACCGGGGGCGGGCGCCCGGTCACCGGCTTCCACGTCAAGGGGGCGCACGCCCAGGACTGGGGTCTGCAGAACCGGCTGTCCCGGATCTTCCAGCCCAACGGCCGCACGGTGATGCTCGCCTTCGACCACGGCTACTTCCTCGGCCCGATGGCCGGCCTGGAGCGGATCGACACCATGATCGCCCCGCTCGTGCCGGACGCCGACGCGATCATGATGACCCGGGGCGCGCTGCGCACCAGCATCCCGTCGCACAGCACCGCCGGGGTGGTGCTGCGCGCCAGCGGCGGCCCGAGCGTGCTCAAGGACCTCTCCGACGAGCACATCGCCCTGGACATCGAGGACGCGGTGCGGCTCAACGCGGCGGCGCTGGCGATCCAGGTGTTCATCGGCGGGGAGCACGAGTCCCGCTCGGTGGCGAACCTGGCCACCCTCGTCGACGCCGGGCAGCGGCACGGCATCGCGGTGCTGGGGGTGACGGCGGTCGGCAAGGACATGGTCCGCGACGCCCGCTACTTCCGGCTCGCCACCCGGATCAGCGCCGAGATGGGCGCGCACATCGTCAAGACGTACTACGTCAACGAGGGCTTCGAGACGGTCACCGCGAGCTGCCCGGTGCCGATCATCGTCGCCGGCGGCAAGAAGCTGCCGGAGCTGGACGCGCTGACCATGGCGTACCGGTCGATGCAGGAGGGCGCCGCGGGCGTCGACATGGGCCGCAACATCTTCCAGAGCGAGCACCCCGCGGCGATGCTCGCCGCGGTCCGGGCGGTGGTGCACGACGACCTCAAGCCCGCGGAGGCGTACGAGCTCTTCCAGGACCGGGCGGCCGGTTCCGCAGCCTCCTGACCGTCTCCGAGGGGCGCGGGACCGTCCGCCGGTCCCGCGCCCCGCACCCCCTCCCGGGAGCCACCCATGCCACACCCGCAGACCGGCACCGGTGACGTCGTCGACCTCGTCGTCATCGGCGCCGGCATCAACGGCCTTGCCATCGCCCGAGACGCCGCCGGCCGCGGCCTGAGCGTCGTCGTCGTCGACCGGGGCGACGTCGGCGCCGGCACGACGGCCACCTCCAGCCGGCTCATCCACGGCGGCCTGAAGTACCTCGAACGCTACGACTTCACCCTGGTGCACGAGTCGATCCGCGAACGGCACCTGCTGTTCCGCAACGCCCCGCACCTCGTGCACGACTACCCGATGCTCATCCCGTTCTACGCCGGCGACAGCCGGCCGGGGCCGCTGATCCGACTCGGCCTGGCCGCGTTCGACGTGCTGGCCGCCGGGCGGGGGCGCGGGCGCAGCCGGGGGATGTCCACCCGGGCGATCGGCCGGCGCTGGCCGCACCTGTCCCAGCAGGGGCTGCGCGGCGGCGTGCTGTTCAACGACGCCCAGGTGCCGTGGGCCGAGCGGCTCTGCGTCGAGCTGCTGGTCGACGCCGAGCGCCTGGGCGCCACCGTGCTGACCTACACCACGGTGACCGGCCTGATCGTCGACGACCGCCGGGTGCTCGGGGTGCGCACCCGCGACAACGACACCGGCGCGGCCGGCGAGGTCCGGGGCCGCCTGACGATCAACGCCGCCGGGCCGTGGATCGACCGGATCCTGGACGGCCAGGTCGAGAGCCGGCGCCTCAACGGCGGCACCAAGGGCAGCCACGTGATCGTCGACCCGTTCCCGGGCGCCCCCGACACCTGCATCTTCTTCGAGGCCGCCGCGGACCAGCGCCCCATCTTCGTCTTCCCGTGGGAGGGCCGGTACGTCCTCGGCAGCACCGACCTCACGTACGAGGACGACCTGGACGAGGTCGTCGCCAGCGACGCGGAGATCGACTACCTGCTCACCGAGGCCAACCGGCTGTTCCCCGACGCGAACCTCACCCCGGAGGACGTGCTCTACAGCGTCGCCGGCGTCCGGCCGCTGCCGTACACGGCCGGGGTGTCGGACAACGCGAAGATCAGCCGGGGGCACACGGTGCTCGACCACGCGCCCGCGTACCGGGGGCTGCTCACGATCATCGGCGGGAAGCTGACCACCCACCGGGCCCTGGCCGAGGACGCCGTGGACGAGGCGCTGAAGGTGCTCGGCCGCCCGCGCCGCCGGTGCGCCACCCGCACCCGGCCGCTGCCCGGCGCGGACACCGCCGACTGGCCGGCGTTCCGGGCCGAGTTCCTGCGCGCGCCGGCGCCGTTCACCCCGGAGCAGGCCGCCCGGCTGCTGGCCGTCTACGGGGTCCGGGCGGGCCGGGTCCGCGAACTCGTCGTGGCCGACCCCGCGCTCGGCGAGGTCGTCGACCCCCGCACCGGCGCGGTCGCCGCCGAGGTGGTGCTCGCCTTCCGCGAGGAGGGGGCCCGGACCTTGGCGGACGTGCTGCTGCGCCGTACGCTGGTCGGCCTCGGCCCCGACATGGCCCTGTCGGCGGCCGTGACCTGCGCGGACGTCGCCGTGCGGCACCTCGGGTGGGACTCCGGGCGGGCCCGCTCGGAGGTGGCCGCGTACCGGGCGGAGCTGCGCCGGTTCCGCCCCCGCGTGCTGCGCCTCGCCGAGGCGGCACCGACCAGTGACAGGAGGGCGTCGTGACGGCCGCGAACACCTGCTACCTCGGCGTCGACGTCGGGCTCACGGCCACCAAGGCCGCCGCGTTCGACGAGGCGGGCCACGAGTTGGCGGTGGTGCACGCCCGCACCCCGCGCACCAGCGTGACCGCCCACCGGCACGACGTGGACATGGCCGCGCTGGCCGACACGGTGCTGTCGCTGCTCGCCGAGATCGGCGGCAAGCTCGCGGCCGACGGGTACGCCCCGGCCGGCATCGGGGTCGCGGCCCACGGCAACGGGCTGTACCCGGTCGACGCCGAACTGCGCCCGGTCGGGCCGGCCATCGCCTCGTCGGACAGCCGGGCGCAGCACGTCGTCGCGGCGATTCCGGCCGACGGCGCCCGCCGGCTGGCCCGGGAGACCGGCTCGATCCCCTGGGCGGCGCAGCCGGCCGTCCTGCTGCGCTGGCTGCGCGACGCCGAGCCCGCCGCCTACGCGGCCACCCGGTGGGCGCTGTCCTGCAAGGACTGGGTCACCGCCCAGCTCACGGGCGCGCCGAGCGCCGACTACAGCGACGCCAGCGCCTTCGGCCTGGTCGGCCTCGACACCCGCGCCTACACGCCGACCGCGCTGGAACTGGTCGGCCTGCCGGCCGCCGACCTCGACCGGTTCCCGCCGCCGCGCCGCTCCGACGAGGTGGTCGGCGGGCTCAGCGCGGCGGTCGCGGCCCGCACCGGGCTCCCGGAGGGCCTGCCGGTCATCGCCGGGTGCATGGACTGCGTCGCGGCGACCCTGGGGGCCGGCGGCCGGGAGGTCGGGGACGGGACCATCATCGTCGGCACGTGGGCCATCAACGGGGTGGTGGTGCCCGCGCGCAGTCCCGCCCCCGAGGTCACGCTCAGCGCGTTCATGCCCGACCCGGCCACCATGCTGGCGATGGAGGTGGCGCCCACCTCGGCGGCGAACCTGGACTGGCTGGCCTGCGCCGGGGTCCCGCACGCCCAGGCGGGCGGCGTCCCCGCCGCGGACCTGCTGCGGGAGGCCGCCGAGGTGCCGCCGGGCGCCGAGGGGCTGCTGTTCCTGCCCTTCGTGAACGGGGCGCCCGAGCACCCGTCGGCGTCGGGCACCTTCCTCGGCCTGTCCAGCAACCACCGGCGCGGGCACCTGGCCCGGGCGGTGATCGAGGGCGTGGCCCAGTACCACCGGGTGCAGCTGGACCGGGTGCTCGCCAGCGGCGCGGACGTCGGCGACCGCCCGTGGCGGCTGGCCGGCGGGGGCGCCCGCTCGGCGGTGTGGGCGCAGATCTTCGCCGACGTGCTCGGCCGGCCGGTGCGCCGCCAGCTCACCAGCGAACTGGGCGCCCGGGGCGTCGCCTCCCTACTGCCCGGCGCGCTCGGGCACGACGTACCGCCGTGGACGGTGGACGAGGCGGACGACCTGTGCGTACGGCCGGGGCCGGACCGGGCGGCGTACCTGGCGCACGCCGAGGTGTTCGACCGCTGCCTCGCCGGCATGTCGGCGGTGTGGTCGGAGGTGGAGCGCTACCGCACGGGCGGCGGGAGCGCCTGAGCGGCCCGGGACGAGCGGCGGGGCCGGCGGTAACCGCCGGCCCCGGAGGCTGCGACACGCCCGGCCGGGGTCGGCTGAACGCCGACCCCGGCCGGGACGTCACCGCTGGCGCGGCGTCAGCGCTGGGCGCCCGCCGTCGCGGCGGCCGGCCAGCTGTCGCTGAAGACCCGCGTGCTCTCCGCACCCGGCGACGCGGACCGGAACCACGAGTCGACCGCGGCGGCCTCGGTGTAGTGCGGGTACGGGTTGGTGCAGCCGGTGCCGGCGCTGCCGCCGGACATCAGGAGGGCGCAGTTGCCGTTGTAGTTGTCGGCCAGGCCGAGGATGTGCCCGATCTCGTGGGTCATGATCCGCAGCGGGCTGTACTGCTGGGCCTGGTAGTAGTCGATGACCACGTAACCGTTGCCGAGGCTGTAGCGCACGGCGTACGAGCCGCCGCCGTAGGTGTAGTAGATCATCAGGTTCGAGCCGCACTGCGACATGTTGATGTTGTTGGTGTAGGCGTTCCAGATCGAGGCGGCCTGGTTGGCGTACCCGCCGAACGGGCCCGCCTGGCTAATGTTGTAGCAGACGTTGGTGATGGCGAGGGCCGGCGACGCCTCGACGGCGACGACGCCGAGCGACGCCATCGTCGCGGCGGCCAGGGTGGCGAGGATCCGGGACAGCTTGGGCATACGCATCGCTCACGCTCCATATGGGGACGGGTCGAGCGGGACCAGGCAAGCGTATTGATAGAAATAGATCGATATCAACACCTCTAACAAACTTTATCGATACCCGGTGCGGGCGACGGCCGGCCGGAGGTACTGGTCGACGGGTACGCGTACGGAACGCTGTCGATGACCGCGTACACCCTCGGCCTGGCCCCGCCGCCCAGCGAGCCGGAGGCGGGGGCGCCCGCGCTGCCGGCCGACGTGCCGCCCGACTCGGCCAACATCTGACCGCCCGGGGCGATCACGACACAACGCCTGCGTGAGCGACGGCTCGGCTTTTGAGGTCTACCCTGTAGGGCATGGAACCGACCCGCTCCGTGCGCAGGTCACGGGGGCTGCACGAGGCCCGGCCTGGGCGCCCGGCGGTCGTGGTCTCCGACCTGCACGAGCTACGCGGTCCGACCGGCGGAGTCGTCGAGCTTCCGCACCGGCTGTTCTGGCAGCCGGACCGGCACGTCGATCTCGACATCCCCGGCCTGCTCGCCTGGATGTACGAGACAGTGCTCACCGAGGCCGTCCGCCCCGACGAGCTGCGCACCTGGTTGCACGGACCCACCCTCGTCCGGCTGTGGCCCCAGCTGCACCTTCCCCGCGGCGTCCGACGCGCCTGGGAAGATCGCCACTCCGTGCTGCGCAGCCGGGACATCGCTGCCTGATGCCCGCCACCGATCTGTTCCAGATCGAGGTCGCCCGGCTCGCCCTCGTTGTGGCTCGCCAGCACGGCTTCGCCCTCGCCGGAGGCCAAGCCCTCATCGCGCACGGTCTCGGCGCCCGGCCAACCGAGGACATCGACCTGTTCACCGACGTCAACGGGGGTGTCACCGCCGCCGCCGGGCTGGTCCGGCGCGCTCTGCTCGACGCCGGACTCGACGTCGAGACGATCCCCGATCCCACCGAGCTCGACGATGTCTTCTACGGTTTCGACCACGACATGACCGAATTCGAGGTCCGCCGCGGCGAGCAGGCCGTCCGGCTGCAACTCGTACGTTTCGCGCGCGGCAACAGCCCCGTCCTCCTCGACATCGGCCCGGTCCTCCACCTCGACGACGTGATCGGCACCAAGGTCGCCGCGATGGTCACCCGCGCCCAGCCCCGCGACTACATCGACATCGCCGTGGCGCTCCATCGCTTCAGCCGCGATGACCTGATCGCGCTCGGCCGCCGCGCGGACCCCGCCCTCACCGACGAGGAGTTCCACGAGGCCATGCAGCGCCTCGACCGCCTGCCGGAAGCGGTCTTCGCGCTCTACCGTTTCACGCCGGACCAGGTACGCGGCCTGCGCGCCGCCTTCGCCGACTGGCCGCGGTGAACCCGGCGCCGTCGCCGCTTGAAGCAACCCCGCGTCCGAATCCCGGCCGACGTGCCGCCCGACTCGGCCGACATCTGACCGCCCGGGGCAGCCACGGTTTGCGCCTGGCGCCGCCGGGAAGGCTCCTGTCTCGACGCGTGGGAGGCGTTCCCGCGCCGGGCCGGACAGGGGAGGTCCAGATGGCTGACCGCGAGCAACTGCACGAGCTGCGCCAGCGCGCCCACGAGGCGGGCATCGAGGGCAACTCGAAGATGACCGAGGGCCAGCTGCGCGACGCGCTGAAGAAGGTGGGCCGCGGCGTCGATCCGCAGACCGCGAAGCAGCAGAGCAAGCGCTGACGGCCGCGTCCAGCGCCCGGTGATCATGGAGTTGACGGCGCGACACGCCGAAGGGGCGGCCGTCAACTCCATGATCACGCGGGGCGGGCGTCGACGAGACCGCGCGGGGTGTCGCCTACTCCTCCACCGCGCCGCCGATGGCGCGTAGGTGCGCGCGGAACGTCAGCGCCGGCTCCCGCTCGCGTCGGGCCAGGTACGCGCCGAACCGGAGCTGGTCGCGCAGCGACTCGCCACCCCGGATCCGCTCGGCCTGCCGCCGCTCGGTGTCCCGGATGCCCTCGGCCAGCGTGACGATCTCCCCGGCGCGGTCGGCGGGGAGGAACAGCGCGCCGTCGTCGTCGGCCACGACCACGTCGTCGGGCCCGACGGTCCACTCGCCCACGGTCGCCCGGTCCAGGGCGTCGTCGGCGCGGTCGGACAGCCGCAGCGGCCCGGCCGGCAGCGCGCCGAGGCTGAACACCGGCAGGCCGATCGCGAGGATGTCGGCGGTGTCGCGGTGCAGGCCCCACACGACGAGGCCGGCGAGCCCCGCGGCGGCGGCCTCCCGGACGACGAGGTCGCCGACGCACGCCTCGTCGAGCCGGCCGGCGTTGTCCACGACCAGCACGTCGCCCGGCCCGGCGCGCTCGATCGCCTCGAGAAAGACGTCCACGCTGCCGGCGTGCCGGGCGGGCAGCACCCGGCCGGCGAGGCGGCTGCCGGGCACCACGGGGCGGGTGCCGGCGGGGGCGCAGCGGACGGTCACCCCGGCGCGGACGCACGCGTCGGCGAGGTGGGCGGTGGTCAACGCCGCGAACCGCCCGGAGGGCCACTGATCGGTCATCGCCGCATCATAGGAGCGTGCGGCGCCCGTCGACGCGAGTCCATCCGGCCACTTCCCGGGGCATTCCGGCCAGGCGGGCGGACGGAACCGGCCCGCGCCGAGCGGAGTGGGGTTGCGCCGTGCCCGTTTGCGTGTACGCCCAGCGCAGGGACGGTGGCGGTGCGACGATGGGCGCCGACCACCGAGTCAGGGAGGGTCCTGTGGCCTCGCAACTCAACCCGTACCTCAACTTCGACGGCAACGCCCGAGAGGCGATGGAGTTCTACCACCAGGTGTTCGGCGGCGACCTGTCGCTGACCACGTTCGGCGAGTACGGGGGCGACCCGGCGATCGCCGACCAGATCATGCACGGCATGCTGCGGACCCGCAGCGGCTACGTGCTGATGGCCTCCGACACGCCGCCCGGCATGCAGCTCCAGCGGGGCAACGCCGTCACCGTGTCCATCAGCGGCGACGACGCCGACGAGTTGCGCGGCTACTGGGAGCAGCTCAGCGAGGGCGGCGTGGTGGCCGTGCCGCTGGAGAAGCAGATGTGGGGCGACGTGTTCGGCCAGTGCGTGGACCGCTTCGGCACCGCGTGGATGGTCGACATCACCCCGCCGCAGGGCTGAGCCCTCCCCAGGGCCCGGCCGCGGCGCGGCGGTCCCGGGTGTATCGGCGGCGTGGGCGGGTACGGACGGCTGTCCGACGCCGCCCGGGACGCACATCCCGGGGCGGAGCCATCCGCCGGGGAGGTGCGGCCCATGAGCAGGATCCGGGACCTGCGGGTCCGTCCCGACCTGCTGTACGTGGCCAGCGGGTGGAGCGCCCTGGTCACGGACGTGCACGGCCGGATCACCGGCGCCGGGCCGCAGGGTTTCTTCGCGCGCAACACGCGGGTCCTCAGCGCCGAACACCTCACCGTCGACGGCCGCGAGCCCGTCCCGTTCAGCACGGCCAGCGTCCAGGCGCACGCCCAGTTGTCGTACGCCGAACTCGCCGAAGGCGAGGCGCTGCCCTCCCGGGCGGCGTACCTGCTGACGGAGCGCTTCGTCGGCGCGGGCCTGCGCACCCGGCTGACCGTCCTCAGCTACGCCGAGCGGCCGCTGGACCTGCGGCTGGGGCTGCGGCTGGCCGCCGACTTCGCCGACACCGGCGAGGCCGAGACGGGCCGGCGCGTGCAGCACGGCGGGGTCGGCGCGGCCTGGGACCCGGCGGCCCGGGAACTGCGCCTGACCTACCTGCGCGACGACATCGACCGCGCGGTCGCGGTCCGCGTGCACGCCGAGGGGCCCGTCGCGTACGCCGACGGGGCGCTCGCGCTGCGGCTGCGCGTGCCGGCGCGCGGGCGCGGCCGGGTGGAGTTCCTCGTCGAGCCCGTCTTCGACGGCGAGCGGCTGGCGGCCCCGCCGGCGACGTTCGCCGAGCCCGGCGGGCGGGCCGCCGCCGCCCGGTCCCGGCTGGCCCGCGAGTTCACCCGGATGCGCAGCAGCAACTTCGACGTCGAGGCGGCGTGGCGGTGCGCGGTCGACGACCTGGCGGTGCTGCCGCTGGGGGAACCGGCGGGGCCGGCGGCGCCGATGGCCGGGCTGCCGATCTACCAGGAGGTCTTCGGCCGGGACACGATGACCGCCTCGTGGCAGGCGCTGCTGGCCGGGTCGACGATGCTGGCGGACAGCCTGCGGCTCAACGCCCGCCGCGTCGGGCGGCACATCGACCGGTGGCGGGACGAGGAGCCGGGCAAGCCGCTGCACGAGGCCCGCCTGGGCCCGGTGTCCGTGCTCGGGTTCGACCCGTTCACCGCGTACTACGGCGACTGGTCGACCGCGCCGGACTTCCTGGTCTTCCTCGGCCAGTACCTCGCCTGGACGGGGGACCTGGCCACGCTGCGGGACCTGCTGCCGGTGGCGCGGCGGGTCCTGGAGTGGATCGACCGGTACGGCGACCCGGACGGGGACGGCTTCCTGGAGTACCACTGCCGCTCCCGAGCGGGTCTGAAGAACCAGGGCTGGAAGGACTCGGACACCGCGATCGTCGACGAGCACGGGCGGGTGGTGCCGAACCCGATCGCGACCAGCGAGCTGCAGGCGTACTGGTACGCGGCGCTGCGGCACGCCGCCGTCGTGTTCACCGCCACCGGCGACCCGCGCACCGGCGCCGTCCTGGTGGCCCGCGCGCACGCCCTGCGCCGCCGGTTCCACCGCGCGTACTGGATGCCCGAGCGGGGGTGCCACGCGATGGCCCTGGGGCCGGACAAGCGCCAGGTGCGGTCGGTGAGCTCCAACGACGGGCACCTGCTGGCCACCGGGATCGTGCCGGCCCGGATCGCCCCCGCCGTCGCCCGCCGGCTGCTGGAACCGGACATGTTCAGCGGCTGGGGCGTGCGCACCCTGTCGGCCGACCACCCGGCGTACAACCCGTTCAGCTACCACCGGGGCAGCGTCTGGCCGGTGGAGGCCGGCACGATCGGGATCGGCCTGGCCCGATACGGCTGCTGGGAGCAGTTGCACCGACTCGCCGAGGGCATGTTCGCCGCGGCGGCGCTGTTCGAGGGGCACCGCCTGCCCGAGGCGCTCGGCGGGCTGCCGCGCGACGCCGAACACCCGCACCCCGGCGTCTACCCGAACTCGTGCTCCCCGCAGGCGTGGTCGGCCAGCGCCGTCGTCGCGGTGGTCCAGGCGCTGCTGGCCCTGCGCCCGGTCGCGCCGCTGCGGACGATCCTGGTGGACCCGCACCTGCCCGAGTGGCTGCCCGACCTGACGCTGGAGGGCGTGCAGGTCGGCCGCGCCACCGTCGACCTGCACGTGCGCCGTCGGCGCGACGGCCGGGCGTCGGTACGCGCCCGCGGCGACCGGATCGCCGTGGTCCGCCGGCCCACGCTCCAGGCGACCGCCGCCCGCCGGCACCGGTCCTGAGCCTGGTCACGGGCGATCGGCGCGCCGATCCGGATCCGGCGGAAACCCGCCACACGCCACACCGGTTGTGGAGTCGGACATCCATGCCTATGGTGCTGCTGTAATCGGTTTCAGCCACCGAACGCGGAGCGCAGCGGAGCTACCACCACACGACGGCCGCCATCCCCGAGGAGGCGCATTGGCATCCTCCGCCGCCTTGAAGGGCGGGGATTCCCTCGGTCGCCCGACACCCCTCCCGCCCGCGGAACGCCGACCGGGTGTACTCGGCCGACGCCCGCGATCTGCGCTTGGACTTGAACCGCGGATACCGGGCACGCCTGTCCCAGAACGCGACGAACCCAGCCTGCAGGTGCACCGCCCACGCCCGGGTACGCGCCTCCAAGGCCCGGTTGTACACCAGCCGCACACACCCGAACGTCCGATTCAACTGCTCGGCCTGCTGGGGCGACGGGTAGAAGCGGTACTTGAACGCCCGCTCCACCACCCCACTCACGCTTCACCTTCTCGCATCCATGCAAGACGATCATCCGAAAGGAGGGAGCGGCGTGTCATCCCCGCTCAAGCGAGGGTATCCACGCCGCGATTCCGATGAGGCACTGGAGACACGCGACGGCCGTCGCGCTCGCGCTCGCGCTGGGCGTGACCGGCTGCGGCCGGGACGGCGGCGGCTCCACGACCGGCGGCCAGCCCGCCGGCAAGGGCATCGCCGAGGGCAAGGCCACGGGCGAGATCACCGTCTGGGCGATGGGCGCCGAGGGGGAGAAGCTGACGGCCCTCGCGTCCGACTTCACCAAGGAGAACCCGGACGCCAAGGTCACCGTCACGTCGTTCCCGTTCGACGCCGCCCACGACAAGATCGCCACCGCCATCGCGGGCCGGCAGACGCCGGACGTCAGCATGATGGGTACGACCTGGATGGGCGAGTTCGCCAAGACGGGCGCGTTCGACCCCACCCCCACCGGGCTGTTCGACCAGAGCAAGTTCTTCGAGGGCGCCTGGAACACCACCGTCGTCGACGGCACCTCCTACGGCGTCCCCTGGTACGTCGAGACCCGGCTGATCTACCACCGCAGCGACCTCGCCGCCAAGGCGGGCGTGCAGAAGCCGACCAGCTGGCAGGGGCTCACCGACTTCGCCAAGGGGATGAAGGACTCCGGTGGCGCCAAGTGGGGCATCTACCTGCAGCCGGGCGGCACCGGCTCGTGGCAGACGTTCATGCCGTTCGCCTGGCAGGCCGGCGCGGACATCATGCGGGACGGCAAGTTCACCCTCGACACACCGGAGATGCAGAAGGCGCTGGAGTACTACGCCTCGTTCTTCAAGCAGGGAGTCGCACCGGCGCAGCTGGCCCCCGAGGCCATGGGCCCCGGCTTCCTCAGGGGTGAGATCGGCGCCTTCGTGTCCGGCCCGTGGCACATGGGCATCCTGCGCGAGGACGGCGGCACGGCGCTCGAGGGTAAGTGGGATGTCGCGCAGATGCCGCGCGAGAAGGCCGGCACGTCCTTCATCGGCGGCTCGGATCTGGTGGTCTACAAGGATTCCAAGAACCGCGACACGGCCTGGAAGTTCGTCCAGTACCTCAGCACCCCGGCGGCCCAGCAGAAGCTGTACGACCTGGTCGGCAGCCTCCCGGCGGTGCAGGAGAGCTGGCAGTCCGGCAAGCTGGCCGCCGACCCGTTCCTGAAGGCGTTCGGTGAGCAGCTCAAGGACGCGAAGTCGGCGCCGGCGATCGCCACCTGGGAGCAGGTCGCCGACGTCATCGACGACGGCATCGAGCGGGTGGTCCGCGGCGTCTCCGATCCCGCCACCGCCACGAAGGAGATGCAGGCCAAGGCGTCCTCGATCGGCACCGGGAGCTGACATGACCTCCGCCACCGCGCGGCGAGCCACGCGCACCGGCGGCAAGCGGGAGGCCACGGGCAGGCGGCGGGAGGGCGTCGCAGGTTGGGGCTTCGCCCTTCCGTTCCTGCTCGTGTTCGCCGTGTTCATGGCCGGCCCGGTGCTGGCCTCGCTCGCCATGAGCTTCACCGACCTGCGCAGCGCCGACATGCGCGACCCCCTCGGGGTCAACCCGGTCGGCCTGGACAACTACGTCAAGCTGTTCGGTGACGACACGTTCCGGCAGGCCGCCCTCAACACGGCGTACTTCGTGCTGGTCGGGATCCCGCTGACGATGGTCCTCGGGCTCGCGGCCGCGGTCGGCCTGGACGCGGGGATCACCAGGTTCCGGACGTTCTTCCGGGTCGGGTACTACCTGCCCGTCGTCACGAGCATCGTGGCCGTCGCCGTCGTCTGGCGCTTCGTGCTCGAGCCGGACAGCGGCCTGGTCAACACGCTGCTCGGTTACGTCGGCATCGACGGCCCGAACTGGCTGACCGACCCGACGACGGCGATGCCCGCGCTCATCCTGATGGCGGCCTGGCGGAACACGGGGTACCTGATGGTCATCTTCCTGGCCGGGCTGCAGGCGATCCCCCGGGAGCTGCACGAGGCGGCGGCCATCGACGGCAGCGGTGCATGGTCGCGGTTCCGCCACGTCACCCTGCCGCTGATGCGGCCGACGCTGCTGTTCGGCGGCGTCATCACCGGCATCGGCTACCTGCAGTTCTTCGAGGAGCCGTTCGTGATGACGCAGGGCGGGCCGCTGGACCGGACGACGTCGGTGGCCTTCTACATCTACAACCAGTTCGGCTTCGGCAACTACAGCTACGCCGCGGCCATCAGCTACGTCCTGTTCATCGCCATTCTCGTCCTCACCCTGGTGCAGTTCCGGCTGCTCCGGTCGAAGACGTGAGGGAGTCGTCATGACCACATCCGTGCACACACCGGCCTCGTCCACACCGCCCCGTGCCGGCAGGCGGCACCGGGTGGTGGGCGGCGCGCCGGAGGCCCGGGGCCACCTGTGGGTGTACACCGTCCTCACCGGTGGGCTCGTGCTCCTGGTCGGTCCGTTCGTCTGGATGCTGCTCGGCTCGTTCAAGACCAACGCCGAGGTCCGCCAGGTGCCCCCCACCTGGCTGCCCGAGTCCCCGACGCTGAAGAACTACCGGGACCTGTTCACGCAGTTGGACTTCCCGCAGTTCTTCCTCAACAGCACACTGGTGGCCGTCGCCATCACCGCGGGCAATCTCGTCTTCTGCTCGATGCTCGGCTACGCCCTGGCGAAGCTGCAGTTTCCCGGCAGACGGGTGGTGTTCGCGCTCGTTCTCGGGATGCTGATGGTGCCCGGCATGGTCTACTTCGTGCCGCTGTTCATGCTGGTCAGCCAGCTCGGCATGGTGAACAGCTACGCCGGGCTCATCCTGCCGTGGCTGGCCCAGCCGCTCGGGGTGTTCCTGATGCGCCAGTTCATCCTGGGCCTGCCCGACGACCTGATCCATGCCGCCCGGGTGGACGGCGCCGGGGAGTGGCGGATCTTCGCCCGGGTCATCCTGCCGCTGTGCGGGCCGGCCCTGGCCACGCTCGGCATCCTGCAGTTCCTGGCCACCTGGAACAACTTCCTCTGGCCGCTGGTCGTCGCCCAGTCCGAGGACAAATACACCCTCCCGGTGGCACTCGCGCTCTACGCCATCGGGGAGAACAACACCCGGTACGGCCTGCTGATGGCCGGTTCCGTCGCCGTCATCGTGCCGATCCTGATCGTGTTCGTCCTGCTGCAGCGGTACTTCGTCCAGGGCATCGCCATGACCGGCCTCAAGTGAGGAGCCCCCTCGTGCGATCCACGTCCCGTCTGTCCGTCACCGCCGGGGTGATCCTGTCCCTCGGACTGGTCGCCGCCGGCGCCCCCGCGTCGGCCGCCGCCCCCGTGGCCGACTCCCCCGCCGATTCCTCCGGCGCCGCCCGCGCCGCCGTCCTGCGGCAGTACGCCGCCGACACCTGGCGGTCGTTCGCCGCCATGGTCGACCCCGGCACCGGTCTGGTGGCCGACAACGTCGGCGGCGACCTCGACCCGGCCGACCGGTCCGCGTACACCTCGCCGACCAACGTCGGGGCGTACCTGTGGAGCACCGTCGTGGCCCGGGAGACCGGGCTGATCCCGGCCGGGCAGGCCCGCGACCGCATCGCCCGCACCCTGGACACGCTGGGCCGGCTGGAGATCCACGAGGCGTCCGGCATGTACTACAACTGGTACGACCCGGCGACCGGGCGGAAGCTCACCACCTGGCCGGCCGACGGCAGCACGGTGCACCCGTTCCTGTCCAGCGTGGACAACGGCTGGCTGGCCGTCGGGCTGGAGATCGTCAAGGACGCGGTGCCGGAGCTGGCTGCGCCAGCCGACGCGCTGCTGGGCCGGATGGACTTCGGCTACTACTACAACCCGGCGGAGCGACAGATCCGCGGTGGCTTCTGGGTGCAGCCGCCGCCCGGCTGCTCCGTGGCCGGCAACTACCGCGGCGGGCCGGACGTCTACTACACCTGCCACCACTACGGCGCGTTCAACACCGAGCCGCGCATCGCCAGCTACCTCGGCATCGCGGCCGGCCAGATCCCGCCGGAGCACTACTTCGGCACGTTCCGCACGTTCGCGCCGGAGGGCTGCGACTACGCGTGGACCGAGCAACGGCCGGTCGGCGAGTGGCGCACCTACCTCGGCGTGCGGGTGTTCGAGGGAGCCTACCGCTACCGCGGGCTACAGCTGGTGCCGAGCTGGGGCGGGTCGATGTTCGAGGCGCTGATGGTCCCGCTGTTCGTGCCCGAGGAGCAGTGGGGCCCGCGCAGCTGGGCGATCAACCACCCGACGTACGTGCGGGCGCAGATCGAGCACGGGCTGAACGAGGCCGGGTACGGCTACTGGGGCTTCTCCCCCTCGAACAACCCCGCCGGCGGGTACCGGGAGTACGGCGTGGACCCGATCGGGATGGACGGGGCGGGCTACACCTCCGACCAGGAGCGGACCACGGTGGACTACGGGTACGGCGAGTGCCGCCCCGCGCAGCCGCTGCCGGCCCGGTACGGCCACGGCGTGGTCACGCCGCACGCCTCCTTCCTCGCCCTGCGCTACGCCGAGGGCGACGCGCTGCGTAACCTGGCGAACCTGCGGCGGGACTTCGACGCGTACGGCCCCGGTGGGTTCTACGACGCGGTCGACGTGACCGCCGGGCAGGTGTCGAAGCGCTACCTGGCGCTGGACCAGGGCATGGTGATGGCGGCGCTGGGCAACGCGCTCGCCCACGACGTGCTGCGCCGGCCGTTCAGCGGCGGCGCGATGAAGCAGCGCGTCGCGCCGCTGATGCGGATGGAGGAGTTCTCCGTGGCGCGCGGGCGCAACTGACGTCCGGCCGGCCCCGGGACGGTCGCGGCGGCCCGCCGGACCGTCCGGTGCCGGGGCCGGCACCACGTGGGAAGGACGCCCCTCTCGATCACAAGCATCGAGAGGGGCGTCCTTCCTTGTGGCTGCGCGAGTCCGACGCCATCCGGCAGGCTGCCCCCGGAAGCGGGTTATGTCAACAGAATGTTGACATCGGTGTGACGGGCTGACAGGGTCAGGGCGTGGACGCCCCCGACGAGTTGTCGCGGCTCATCGCGCCGGGCGCCGGGGCCGAGGGCTCCGGCGCCGAGGCGGCACTCGCCGCCCTGGGTCGCATTCCCGAGGCCCGGGCCCTGCTCGACGACGCCGAGCGCCGCCTCATCGACGAGGCTCGTCGACAGGGCGCGACCTGGGCCCAGGTGGCCGGGGCGCTCGCCCTCACCTCCCGGCAGGCCGCCGAACAACGCCGGTCCAGGCTCGGCCCCGCCTCCGACGAGGGCAAACGCGCCGGTGGCACCGCCGCCGGAGCGGAGGTGACGGCCGTCCGCGCCGCGGTGTCCGGGCTGGTCGACGCGCTCGACGCCGACGCCGGATGGGAGCGGCGGTTTCCCCGCGCGGCGCTGGCCCGGGCCACCCTGCGAGCCGCGCTTCCGGCGCCTCCGGGCGCGCTGCTGGACCTCACCGCACAGGCGCTGGACGACGTGGCGGGCGCCGCGCCCGCGCGACTCCCCCGCCCGGTGCGGACCGCGCTCGACCGGCTCCGGCGCGCGACGCGGGAGGCGCGACCGGCCCCCCGGAAGACCGACGCGCTTGACCGGCGCCCGACCGCGCCCTAGGTTGAGTCGCAGTGGCTCAAGTTGGGGCCAGCGGCCACGGTGACTCTCCGCGCCTGGAGCGACCAGCGCTCCGAGCCGGCCAGGTCACCGGAGGCGCCGCCGTGGGACGGCGAGCGACGACAGGGAGCGACGCCGATGAGCGCAGGGGTGTCCCGTACGGGCGGTCGACGATTCGACGTGCTGCGGGAAGCCGGTTTCCGGTCGTTCCTCACCGGCTACACCACCTCGGCGTCGGCACGGCGATGGCAAGCGTGGCGCTGTCCTTCGCCATTCTGGACAGCACAGGCTCCCTGACCGACCTGAGCTACGTGCTGGCGGCGCGAATCGTGCCCATGGTGCTGTTCCTGCTCGGCGGCGGCGTGGCGGGCGACCGGTTCCCGCGGCGCTGGGTGATGATCGGCGCCGACACGGTACGGGCGGCGAGCCACGCCGCCCTCGCCGCCGCCTTCCTGTCAAGCCCCGGGTTTAATGGAGAGTTGGTTAGCTGGTTTTCAGGGGTGCGGTGACCGGGTGGGTCATCGCGTGGAGTGCCTCGTGTTCGGCGGGTGGGACGTGGCCGAGTTCGCCGTGCAGCCT